>DASWDV010000296.1:0-17191 GCA_036395075.1 Gemmatimonadaceae bacterium
CGCGCTGACCGTCCATGCCATCGACGAAGGATTTCTACTCCGTACTCGGCGTAAGCTCCAGCGCCTCCCAGGACGAGATCAAGAAGGCGTATCGCAAGCTCGCAAAGAAGTTCCACCCCGATGCGAATGCCAACGACCCTAAAGCGGGTGAACGGTTCAAGGAGATCTCGGAGGCGAATAACGTTCTCGGTGATCCGGAGAAACGAAAGCAGTACGACGAGATGCGTCGGCTCGGTGCGTTTGACGGTGCGGGGTTCGGTGGTTTCGGCGGCGGCAGATCGACGCGCGGAGCCGGCGCGCGTGGGCCGGCCGGCGGCCAGACGATCAATTTTCAGGACTTTGACATCGGCGGGCTCGGCGGGCTGGGCGATCTCTTCAGCTCGATGTTCGGTGGCGGCGAAACGCGGCAGACTGCGCGGGCGCGCGGGCCGGAGAAAGGACAGACCGTCGAGGCGAATCTCGACATCCCATTCCGCACCGCGGCGCGCGGCGGAAAGGTTCCGATCGATCTCGAGGTGAGTGAGGAGTGCGGCACCTGCCACGGCAGCGGCGCCGCGCCGGGCGCTTCGCTCAAGATTTGTCCCGAATGCAACGGGCGCGGCGTGATCTCCTTTGGACAGGGCGGATTTGCCGTCAATCGTCCGTGTCCGGTTTGCCTGGGGCGCGGCCAGGTCCCGTCGGAGCCGTGCCCAACGTGTCATGGTACGGGAGAAGTGCGGGCGCGGAGGAAAGTCCTGATCAACGTGCCGGTTGGGGTAGATACCGGGTCGAAGATTCGCCTAAAGGGACAAGGCGGAAAGGGAGCTCAAAACGGTCCCGCCGGCGATCTCATCATCACCTTCAACGTGCTACCCGACAAGTTCTACAAGCGCGATGGTCTGGACGTCGTCGCAGCCGTACCGCTGAACATTGCGCAAGCGACGCTCGGGACGAAGATCAGCGTGCGCACGCTCGAAGGAAAAAAAGTCGCGATCAAGATTCCGCCGGGTACTCCTTCGGGGAAAAGGTTCCGCGTGCGCGGTCAGGGAATTCAGAAGGGCGAAAAAAAAGGCGATCTGATCGTCGAAGTCGCGATTCAGGTTCCCGAGAAGTTGTCGGAAGAGCAGGAACGAATGATGAAGGAGTTTGCCGAATCAGGCGGGCTGAAGTATTAGCTGACGTCCGAGATAACTGGTTACTGGAGCTACGATGTTTTATCAGCCGGTAATTCGCTTCAGTCTCGCGAGCGCGGTTATGTTCTCCAGTGGCGCGTCGCTAGTCGCGCAAGGCGGACCAAAACCCGGCGACGCCAGGCAGTACGCTGACCCACGCACTGGCCCAACAGAGAAGCCGCCGCTGCACGCGCGCCACTGGCTGGCCATAACTGGAAAGCCTTTATCGGCCAGCGCCGGAGCGCTGATTTTCGCGAAGGGTGGCAACGCCGTCGACGCCGCGGCCGCCATGCTCGCCGCTGGATGCACGATGTGGGATACGCTCTCGTGCGGCGGCGAGACGCAGGCGCTCATCTTCAATCCGCACACCCGCAAGGTGATCGGCATCGATGCGTTGGGCGTTGCGCCGACCGGCGCGACGAAGGAATTCTACCGCTCCAAGGGCTATGCCTTTCCGCCGGAGTACGGTCCACTCGCCGCGGTCACGCCGGGAACAGTCGGTGGATTGCTGACGATGCTCGCCGAATACGGCAAGCTATCGCTCGCCGAGGTGCTCGCGCCCGCCATCCAGATGGCCGACGGCTATCCAATCGAAGCGCAGCTCACGAATACGATCGAGCGGAACAAGAGCTGGATCAAACGTTGGAAGTATTCGCCGGCGATAATGCTGACCCCCCATCAGGGAGGCGGCCGCGAAGCGCCGGAGCCCGGCGAGATATTCGTTCAGCGCGACCTCGCTGCAACGTGGCGGAAGCTCGTCGAGGCAGAACGACAGGCGCGCGCGTCAGGCAAAACGCGTAAGCAGGCCATCTACGCCGCGTACGATCGCTTCTACAAAGGCGACATCGCCCGTGAGCTCGTGCGCGGGGTACGCGAGGATGGCGGCTTGTTCACCATGGAAGATCTCGCGAACTGGAAGGTCCGAATCGAAGAACCGCTCCATGTGAGCTACAAAGGCATCGAAGTCTACAAGCTTCCCATCTGGCAGCAGGGTCCCGCGATGCTGCAAGCGCTGAACATTCTCGAGAACGCCGATCTCAAGAACATGGGTTACAACTCGCCAAAGTACATCCACGCGATCTACCAGACGATGAGTCTGGCGTTCGCGGACCGCGACTTCTACTACGGCGATCCGTACTTTCCACCGGAGGAGCCGGTCAAGGGGCTGCTGTCCAAGGAATACGCGAAAGCACGATACGCGCAGATCGACTGGACCAAAAACGATCCAGCAATCAAACCTGGGGATCCGTATCCGTACCAGGGAAGCGCGAACCCGTACTTAGCACAGCTCACAACATGGAATCTCGCTGCCTTTGCTCCTAAGGACTCGTCGCGAAGCGGGCAGCAGGATCGCCCGGCGCCCGCGGCAGCTCCTGATTCAGGATTCGTAGAATCCTTCCACGCCGGAACGACGTCCATCGAGTCCGCCGACGCAGAGGGCTGGGTTGTCAGCGTGACGCCGAGTGGAGGTTGGGTCCCCGCGGTAATTGCCGGCCGCACGGGCATCGGCCTAAGTCAGCGCGCGCAGAGCTTCGTCACCGATCCGGCCGATGGTCCTTTCAACGTGATCGAGCCCGGCAAGCGTCCACGTGTGACGTTGACGCCAACGATGGCGCTCAAAGATGGTAAGCCGTATCTCGCTTTCGCGGTCCAGGGTGGCGACTCGCAGGATCAAAATCTCCTGCAGTTTTTTCTCGACGTCGTCGAGTTTGGGATGACAGTGCAGCAGGCGGTCGAGGCGCCGAACATCAACAGCTATCAGATGCGTTCGTCGTTCGGCGCGCATGAGGCGCGGCCCGGCCTGCTCGAGGCTGCTACTTCGTTGCCTGAATCGACAAGGGCGGCGCTTGCGTCAATGGGCTACAGGTTTCGGTTCGTGCAGCGTAGCTCTGGCCCGATCAACGCAATTCTCTTCGATCGCGCCCATGTCACGATGTGGGGTGGATCGAGCAATCACGGGGAAGACTATGGAATCGGGTGGTAGCGAATTCCATTGTGGCCCGTGACGCGCATCCGAGGCCTGGTCATAAATCCCTGGCGCGCCAACGCGACGCAATATTCATTTCAGCCCCATGAAAATCGGAATCCTCGGCACCGGAGTGGTCGGTAAGACCCTCGGCACAAAGCTCGTCGCGCTTGGTCACGACGTACGCATGGGATCACGTTCGGCCGGCGGCGAAAAAGCGACAGCATGGGTGAAGGAAGTCGGTGGCAAATCCTCAGAAGGAACATTTGCCGACGCCGCCGCCCACGGCGAGCTGGTCTTCAATTGCACGTCGGGAATGGCATCGCTCGAAGCGCTTAAAGCTGCGGGCGCAAGGAATCTCCAGAACAAGATTCTTGTCGACGTAGCCAATCCGCTCGATTTCTCGAAGGGTATGCCGCCCGCTCTTTCCGTATGCAATACCGATTCTCTGGCCGAGCAAATCCAGCGCGCTTTTCCCGGTGCAAGAGTCGTGAAGTCACTCAACACCGTCACCACGGCGGTTATGGTCGACCCGTCGCTGATTCCAGGCGCGCACGCGATGTTCGTGTCGGGAAACGACGCCGCGGCGAAAGCCCAGGTAGTCGCTTTACTCAGAAGCGGGTTCGGCTGGAACGAGATTGTCGACCTCGGCGACATCAGCGGAGCGCGTGCGCAGGAAATGATTCTTCCGCTGTGGCTGCGCCTGTTCATGACATTGAACACGCCCAACGTCAACATCCACGTGGCGCATTGATTCTTCCCGCGTGACAAATCCTGAGGAACAGACTCCGATCCGTCGGCACGCGCTCGCGTTCATCGCGATTACGCTTCTGCTCGACACGATGGGCTTCGGACTGATCATGCCGGTGTACCCGCGTCTGCTCGTGGATCTTACCGGCGAGAGTCTCAGTCGCGCGGCGGTGTACGGCGGCTGGCTCGGCTTCGTGTACGCGGCAATGCAGTTCGTGTTCGCACCCATCCTCGGCAATCTTTCCGATCGATATGGACGTCGGCGCGTTCTTCTGGTCGCGATTGGAGCGCTGGGGATCGACTACGTCATCATGGGATTTGCGCCGACGCTTGCGTGGCTCTTCGTTGGCCGAGCGATCGCGGGTGCAGCAGGGGCATCATTTACCCCGGCGTACGCGTACGTCGCCGACATCAGTCCGCCCGAGAGACGGGCTCAGAACTTCGGCATCGTGAGTGCTTCCTTCGGTATCGGCTTTATCATCGGGCCGGCCATCGGGGGATTGCTCGGGAGCCTGGGATCTCGCGCACCATTTTTCGCGGCCGCGACTCTCAGTCTCGTCAATTTCTCGTACGGGTTCTTCGTCCTGCCGGAATCGCTACCGCCCGAACGGCGACGTGCGTTCGAATGGCGTCGCGCCAATCCAGTCGGCACGCTGATCCAGATGCGCAAGCATCCCGTCGTAGTCGGGCTCCTTGGCGCGTTATTTCTCTGGGGGCTCGCCAACCAGGTGATGCCTTCGATTTGGGCATTTTACACCAAATTCAGATTCGGTTGGACCGAAGCGACCATTGGTGCTTCGTTAGCCGTTGCAGGAGCCGTGATGGTGACAAGCCAGGCGACGCTGATGCGCTACATCGTGCCGCGTCTGGGGGAGCGCCGCGCCGCGCTGATCGGAATTGTCGGTGGAATCGGAGCGTACGCAGGTTTCGGCCTCGCTACAAAAGGGTGGATGATGTTTGCGGCGCTCTCGGGATGGTTCTTCGGGGCGATCGTAATGCCAACCGTTAACGCACTGATGTCGCATCGAATTGCGCGGGATGCGCAGGGAGAACTTCAGGGAGCGGTCGCCGGTCTTTTTTCACTGAGTGCAATCCTCGGCCCGCCGCTCATGTCGCACCTCTTCGCGCGCTTTACTGCACCGGATTCCACGTTTCACGTTCCTGGCGCGCCGTTTCTTGCCGCGGCCATGCTCGCTCTGGGTTGTCTCTTAATATTCTGGCGGTCCACTCAGGTGCCGTCCGCGGAGCCAGCCGCCGAGCCGGGTCTTACAGCCGCCTGATCCAGATATTCCGGTAGCGCACTGGATTCCCGTGATCCTGCAGCCGCAGGGACTGCTGGGGCGGGTGCGCGATGTAGAGCGCCGGCCGATCGTTGTAAGTAATCCCGTAGATCTCGACGTTGTTCTGAATCAGAACGCCATTGTGCAGCACGGTGACGCGCGCGCGGTCGATCACTTTTCCCTGCTCGTCGAACTTCGGAGCGTGGAAGATGATGTCGTAAGCCTGCCATTCGCCGGGCTTGCGTGATGCATTGACCAAAGGTGCGTATTGCTTGTAGACAGCGCCCGCCTGGCCGTGGTAGTACGTCTTGTTGTCGTACGAGTCGAGCACCTGTACTTCGTAGCGGCCCATTAGAAAGACGCCGCTGTTGCCACGCTCCTGACCTTCCCCTTTGACGATCGACGGGGTCGCCCATTCGATGTGCAACTGGACGTCACCGAACTGTTGTACGGTCGCTATTTCGCCCGTGCCGGCTGCCACCTCCACGTAGCCATCCCTCACGTTCCATTTGGCGGCGCCGCCGTCGGTAGCTCGCCACTGTGAGAGATCCTTTCCGTTGAACAGCACGATGGCATCAGACGGAGGGTCTGAGTTCGTTTTGCCCGGAGTGACGATCCGCGGTTCCGTCGCAGGCGCCGGAAACGGCGCGGCATCCTGCGCGAGTGCGGAGCCCGTCACCGCGGTTAGCGCGAGCGCAACCAATCTGAGTTGCTTCACCAGGGAATCTGTGGAGAGTGATAATAGTTCATGCCGAGGTAATTCCAACGGGGTGCGTGAGTGGCGAGCCGCGAGCGAAAGCTCTCCCAGCTGCGGTTCGCTTGCGGTGTCCAGCCGACCTCGGCGACCGCCGGCATCCGGGGCAAGGCGAGAAACATGACTGCGCCGATGTTACGCACCGTCTCACTCCAGATCGGTGCCTCGACTCCGAGGATGTCGCGCTCGGCAACGCCCTTTATGAAGGCAGCCGGGTCCCAATCGTAGGCATCGCGCACGTCGACATAAGCGGCCCAGTGCAGACCCAGCTCTGTCCTGGGGTTGTACTTCATGTCCAGGTAGATCTTCGGCGCTGGCGAGAGAATCAATTTCGCGCCCTGAACCACGGCAGCGCTAGCCGAGTCACTCTTCCATTGTTGTGCAATCGTAGTGGGACTGAGACGCGCCTTCGTGATTTCCTCCCACCCGATCATTTTCTTGCCGTACTTGTTCACGATCCCCTGGACGCGCTCGATAAAGCGAATGTATTGCTCCGGTGTGAGCGTCTGGACTTCGTCACCGCCGATGTGGAAATACGGGCCGGGAGTGAGACCGCTCAATTCACGCACTACGTCATCGACGAAAGCGTAAGTCGCTTCCTTGTCGACGCAGAGGCTACTCCAACCCACGTCGGTTCCACTGTACAATGCCGTTGGCCTGGCGCTGCAGCCGAGCTCGGGATACGCGATAAGCCCGGCATTGATGTGGCTCGGCATGTCGATCTCCGGCACGACCAGGATGTAACGCGCCGCGGCGTAGCTGATGATGTCCTTGTAGTCCTGCTGCGTATAGAAGCCGCCAGGCCCTCCGCCAACCTGCGTCAGCGATCCGAGGGCCGTGAGCTTCGGCCGCGAGTTGAGCGCAATGCGCCAGCCCTGATCGTCGGAGAGATGGACGTGAAGCACGTTCATCTTGTAGAGCGCGAGCAGATCGATGTATTGCTCCATCTCCCGCACGGTAAAGAAGTGCCGCGCAACATCCAGCATTGCCCCGCGCCACGTAAAGCGCGGCCAGTCGACAATCGTCTGCGCCGGAATCTGCCAGGTGCTTCTTTCACTACCCATTTCGGATTCGATGTCCTGCGGCAACAACTGTCTGATGGTCTGAATGCCGTGGAAGAGTCCTGCCGGGCGATTCGCGACGAGCCGCACGGAGTCCGACGTGACGGTCAGACTGTATCCCTCATCACCGAGCGAGGCGGGCGCACCAACGAGCCTGAGAACGATCGCGCCGCGCGATGCGGGCCCGTTGGAGACGGGCATCGGGAATTGCGTTGGAGTTCTTATCTGAGCCGCCAGCATCTCGGCGATCGCAGCCACTTCCGGATTGCCGGCGTCGATGACCATGCTGGATGTGCGAGCGAGGTCGAAAGGCGCGCCACTCGCGAGAGTGGTTGAGGCCGGCTCAGGAACCACCCGCGGCGCCAGAGTAACCGGCTGCGGGACAGGGATGGCGGTCGGGCGGCAGGCCGAACTGCCAAGAGCAACGATCAGGACAACAAGACGCAGACGTGTCTGCAGCGAATCTTTGCCTTCCATGACGCCGGGCTCCCTCACGAAAAGGTTTGCTCGGCGACGTCGCCGAGTGCTATGCCGCAAGAACCGGAAGCGAGTTACGCTGTTGCCGGGCAGACTCTATGAAGCCACCACCGAGCACCCGCTCGCGATCATAGAGTACCACCGACTGGCCCGGAGTGATAGCAGAGACCGGTTCGTCGAGTGCGATCTCCAGCTCGTCGCTGCTGAGACGCACTATCTCAGCCCGGGCCAGCTGCGCACGGTGTCGGATGCGCACGCTCACGTGCTGGCCAACGGTCGGAGCATCGGTGAGCCAGTTTACTTCGCGCGCGATGAGGCCGCTGCCGAGCAACTCCTCTCGTGTACCGATGACCACGGCTCTCTGCTGCGGCCGGATCGCGATGACGTACATCGGTGATGCAAATCCCCCTGGCACGCCGCGTCGCTGGCCGATCGTGTACCGCGCGAAGCCGTTATGCTCACCGACGATCTTTCCAGTCGACGTCATGATTGGACCACGCGAAAGTGCGGGCGCGTCGGGCGGTAGCCGCTGCTCGAGAATCCGCGCGTAGTTGCCATCCGGCACGAAACAGATCTCCTGGCTCTCCGGCTTCTCGGCGATGACTTCGAGGCCCATCGCATGGGCCCGCCGGCGGGTTTGCGCCTTATCGAGATCTCCGACGGGCAGAATCATGCGCGACAAGACGGCGCGGTCGATTCCCCATAGAAAATAGGTCTGGTCCTTGTTGTCATCGATTCCGCGGTGGAGCGCTCCGTCGACAATGCGCGCATAATGCCCGGTTGCGATCCACTGCGCGTCAATCGAATCAGCTTTCTTCAAGAAGTCGCGGAACTTCGTGAAGGTATTGCACCGCACGCAGGGTATCGGCGTGCGCCCGCGCGCGTACTCGTCGACAAAGTTCTCGACTACGTCGTGTCCGAAGCGGCTCTCGAGGTTGAGCACGTAGTGCGGTATTCCGAGCTGCTCGCAGACCCGCCGTGCGTCGTTCACCGAATCGAGCGAGCAGCACGGGCGGTCAGGAACGTCCTCGCCGTGGCAGAACAACTTCATCGTCGCGCCGACGACGTCGTAGCCCTGCTCGACGAGGAGTGCCGCCGCAACCGATGAGTCGACGCCACCCGACATGGCGACGAGCACCCTTTCTCGCGGCATCATCGAGTCACCGGCTCAATCATTTCGCGCCGCATCATTATTCAGCCGCCGCCAGCTGTCTCGCCTTTGCGACGAGGGCCGGGAATACTTCGATGACGCGATCGATACAACGATCCGTCGTCAGAATCCCTAAGCTCATACGAATTGCCGCACCGGCGAGCTCCGGCCGAACACCCAGCGCCGTCAACACGTGCGAAGGACTCACGCTTCCGCTCTGACACGCCGAGCCGCCGGATGCGGCGATGCCGCGCAGGTCGAGCGCCATGAGCAACGATTCGCTATCCGTTCCTGGCACCGACACGTTCAGGATGTGGGGGGCGCGCTCCGCACCGCGTCCGTGAACGACCGCGTCGGGGACGCGCTCGAGAATTCCCGCCTCCAGTCTCTCGCGCAGCTTTCGAATGCGCGCGCAATGCGCCTCGCACTCGGCAAGCGTCAGCTCCGCGGCGCGAGCGAGACCAACCACGGCGGCGACATTCTCCGTCCCGGGCCTCCGGCCGCGATCCTGCGTGCCGCCGTGCATCAATGGCTCGATGTGGATGCCGCGGCGAATGAAGAGCGCGCCAATTCCCTTAGGTGCGCCAAACTTGTGGCCCGAGATAGTGAGGAAATCGAACTGCTGCTTTTGGGCGTCGATTAGAATCTTTCCAAAAGCCTGCACGGCGTCAGTATGGAACAGGACGCCGCGCTCCTTTGCCTTTGTGGCGAGCTCGGGTACGGGCTGAACCGTTCCGATCTCGTTGTTGACCCACATCGTGGTACAAACCGCAACCCTCTCGTCGACCAGCTCGTCGAACGAGGAGCGATCGACGACACCGTCGGGGGTCATTGCGAGGAACCGCTCGTCCGCTCCTTCGTGAGCCGCCTGATGCACGGCGCCGAGAATCGCTTTGTGTTCGATCGGCGTCGCAACCACCGCGGTGCGGCCCTTGGGCTTGAGCGAACGCCAGGCGCCGAGGATGGCGAGGTTATCGGCCTCGGTCCCTCCTGAGGTGAAGCAGATCTCGTCCGGTCGAGCGCCTAGACATCGGCCTACGCGTTCGCGGGCTTCGTCGAGCGCGGCACGCGCCTCTCGCCCCCAACGATGCGTGCTCGACGGGTTCCCGAAGCGGGGGCCGTAAAACGGCTTCATCGCCTCGAATACCTCCTCGCGCACGGGGGTCGTCGCGGCGTGGTCCAGGTAAACCGGGTCGCTTGCCATGGGTGAAATTTAGCTCAACCCTTGAAGAATTTGCTTCTCACTTCCCACAGTTTGGGGAAGAAGCGCTGGGAGATGGTCCGCTGTAGGTATTTGGATCCTAGGGTCCCCCCGGTTCCCGAGGTAGCGGGACCGATGATCCGCTCTACGAGCTGAACGTGCAGAAATCGCCACATCGCGAATCCTTGTTCGTACTCCAGCAGCCCTTCGGCGAGCATCTGCAGCGGCCGCTGGTTGGTCTCTGCGTAGATCTGTTCGAGGGTGACATCGTGCGCGGCGAGCAGACCGTCGAACAGCTCCTGCAGGGTCGGCTTGTCGAAAGCCTGCTTCACGCGCGGAGGAATCTCGCCGTGCTGCTTGAGTACCTGAACGAAGTGTTCGTCGCGCATTCCCGACATCGCTTCGATCGCCCGGAATTGCACGCTCTGCGACCCGCTCGATGTGCCGAGGTAGCTGCGAAATTGGGCGAAGCGCTGTGGCGGGAGGGTCTCTAGCGCTGAGAGCTGACCGGTGACGATGCGAACGAGCGCATTGACGCGCCGTACTGAAGTAAGGGCGCCGAGCGTGTCCCTTACCTCGAGCAGCGCAATCAGCCCATCTAGCTCGTGGAGAATCAGCTTGAACCAAAGCTCGCTCGCCTGATGCACGATGATGAAGAGCAGCTCGTCAGGGTGCTCGGGCCTGGAGCGCGGATGCTGGAGTGAAAGCAGCTCCTCGAGAGCGAGGTACGATGGGTAGGTGACCTCGTCGTCCGCTTTGCTTTCTGGCGAGATCCGAACGCCCTTGCGATTCTTATCCACCTGGATTCGCGTCGTGGCGGGCGCGCTCTTGCGACCTTTGCCCATCAAAACGTGGACACCTCGAGCGCCGCGATGTCGTCCACCCGCATCGTCTCAGTCGTGTGGAACGGCTCTCCGTAGCGGCAGCGAATCAGCGAGCCATAGTGCGCCGCGTGGTGGCGGATCAGATCGTGGAGTGGCTCTCCATTGGGGTAAACCTCTCCGGCCTGCACAGCATCACCGAACTGCGACTTATAGCATCCAATCGCTTTGAGCTTTTTCTCGAACGCCTCGCTGATGTCCACGACGAACGTCGGCTTCTGGTGGTCTTCGCGAAATGACAGAGCATGGAGCACCTTCAGCGGGCGATGCGGCGGGATCTTCGGCTCGACTTTCTTGAGGCCGGCGACGAAGCACGCGTCGCGCACGAGCTGGGCAACGATAGGATGGTCCGGATGGCGGCCGTGCAACGAATGGGTGATCACTATTCGCGGCTGAAGCCGTCTGATGACGACTGCTATCTGCGCGCGCGTCGCCGGAGTGTTCTGAATTCCGCCGTCCGGAAGTCCCAGGTTCTCCCGCACCGTAACGCCCATCACCGTTGCGGCTTTCGCAGCTTCCTGCGCGCGAAGCTCCGGAGTTCCGCGGCTCGCGAGCTCCCCAGCGGCGAGGTCCAGGATCCCGGTTGCTCTCCCCAGCATTTGCGCGCGGATCAGTGTTCCGCCGCAAATCAGCTCGACGTCGTCGGGATGGGCGGCGATCGCTAGAATGTCAACGCGTGTCATGGGCGAAAGTTACGCGCCCCCGCGAAACGCGGATATGTCCGAATTCAGAGCGCTACTCGTAGCGAAGCGCGGCGATCGGATCGAGCTTCGCTGCTCGTTGCGCTGGCAGTATACCAAACACCAGGCCGATGCTGACCGATACCAGCACTGCGACGAGAGTAAGTCCGACTGGGACTCCGGCATCGATCTTCATTGCCAGTGTGGCAAGCCGGCCGAAGGTCAGGCCGATGAGAATGCCGAGTGCGCCGCCGAATCCGGTGAGGGTCGCCGCTTCGACGAGGAACTGGAAAAGAATCTCCTTTCGCGTTGCACCCAACGCCTTTCGAATGCCGATCTCTCGGGTGCGACTCGTAACCGACACCATCATGATCGCCATCACGCCAATGCCGCCGACCAGCAGGCCGACGCTCGACAACACGATCATCACCAGAAAGAAAACTCCGGTAATCTTGTTGAAGGTGTCGAGGATCTGGTCCTGAGTGATCAGGTCGAAGTTGTTCTTGTCGGCGGGTCGCAGCTTGCGCATTTCGCGCAGGGCGATCGTTACTGCTTCCTGTGCCTCTTGTGTCGTGACGGACGGCTTGGGTTTGACCGGGATATAAAGCGCGTTTGTCTTATCGATGGTGAACTGGTGGTCCATCATCTGGTATGGAATGATCGCCCCGATGTCCTGCCCCGGTGGCGAGAAAATATTTTCCGGCTGCGCATAGAGACCAATCACGCGAGCGGGACGCCCGCTGATCCTGATCTGCTTGTCGAGAACTGATTCTCGGCCGAACAACTTCCTCGCCGCATTCTCGTCCAGGACCACCACGGCGGATCCGGCAACAAGCTCCGCTGGCGTAAACCAGCGCCCGTCGAGGAGCTCGCCACCCTGGATTTCCTGGTAGCGATCGTCGGCGCCCATCACGAGGACGTTCTGCGTTCGCTGCGCTTCGTACGAGAGTCTCCCATTGTCCTGCGCCCAGATTGCCGCGTACGAAACTTCGGGAAGCTGCTTGATTCTGTCGGCTTCCGCCTGGACCAGATCTGGTCGCACACGAATCCATTTCGGCAGGCGATCGGGATTTACTGGCGTTTGTGAGAATACTTTCACCACGTAGAACGTTGTCGGTCCCGCGATCTCGATTGTGCGAACGATCTGGTCCTGAATTCCCTGGACGATGGCCGCCATCGTCATCACCGTCGAAACCCCGATGACGACGCCGAGGATAGTGAGGGCCGATCTCAGCTTGTTTGCCCGCAACGTGTCGAGGGCGATTTGAATGTTGCTGGCGATCTTTTCGGTGATGATCATTCCGCCCTCAACGCGTCGATCGGATCGAGCTGCGCCGCGCGTGACGCCGGGTAGACCCCGAAGATCACGCCGACTCCGGCGCCGAGGGAGACGGCGAGCATTACCGACCAGAGACTGACCCGCGCTGGTAGCGGTGATGCGAGGCTCACCAGACTCGCCAGTCCCCAGCCGAACGCGACCCCGAACATCCCACCAATCGTGGCCAGCACGATCGCCTCGACGAGAAACTGGCGCTGGATGTCGCCCCGCTTGGCGCCCATCGCTTTGCGCACCCCGATCTCGTGCGTGCGCTCCGTCACAGACATCAGCATGATGTTCATGATGACAATTCCGCCGACCACCACACCGATGGCAACAATGGCTGGAATAACCGAGAAAAGAATGCGCGTGAGGTTCTTCCAGAACGCCACCAGCGCATCTGCCGTCTCGACGGAGTAATCGGGTTCGTCAGCTGGTCGCAGATGGTGTGCGACGCGCATCGCCTCGTCGGCCCGCAACATTCCAGTCGGCACCAGGTCGGCGCTCGGCATCTTCACCGAGACGTTGGTGGTCTTCCGGCGACCAAAAACCATCTCGAAGTTCGGCAAAGGCAACAGTACGAAGCCATCGAATGACTGTCCGAGCACGCGCCCTTTTTTGGCGATCGTTCCCACAACGGTGAAACGTTGGCCAAGTATTCGAATGTCCTGACCGACCGGATCGATGTTCTCGAACAACTTCTCGGCGATGTCCGCCCCGATTACGGCGACGGAATGGTGGTCGCGAACGTCGATGTCGCTGATCGGACGTCCGCTGGCAAACACGTAGTCCTGAACGACCTGGTACGGGGCGGTGATTCCGAAAATTGCAACGTCCGCCTGCGTCCTGTTCCTCCAAACGAGGTCGGCGATGGGAACGGGCCAGCCGGTTTGCATGCTGACCGCGACCGCCTCCGGCACGGCGGCCATCACCGCCTCGGCGTCAGCTTCCGTGATGCGGGGGCGTCGTTGCAGCCTTCGCCATTCTTCGTCGTCGAACAATCCGATGCGAATCGGAGTACGTCTGACCTGGAAAGTGTTGGCGCCAATGAGGGCGCTGGCCAGGTTCTCCTTCACGTACGCGTTCATGCCCGAGATGATCGCCACGACGGCAACGAGGAACGCCACCGACACGATGATTCCGAGCAGCGTAAAGAACGACCGCAGCTTGTTGACGCGGATCTGCTGGAGGGCGGTTGTGATTACGTCAGAGAAACGCATGCCCTAATTTCGGATGGGGCCGCCGGTCGCGCTACGGAGTTTTCGTCGTTTATTCGTAGCGCAGCGCTTCTACCGGATCAAGCCTCGCGGCTCGTGCCGCGGGCAGTAGCCCGAAAAGGATTCCCGTGAATGCGCTGGTTGCCAGCGCTGCGACCACCGCTGACAACGGTGTCGAAGCGGGCACGGCAGGGAAGGCGGTCTTGATCCCAAACGCGACCAGAATGCCGAGCACGAGCCCGATCGCGGCGCCGATACTGGTGAGAGTCGCCGCCTCGACCAGGAATTGCCACAGGATCGCGCTCTTCGTTGCGCCGAGCGCTTTTCGGACACCGATCTCTCGAGTGCGCTCGGTGACGCTGATCATCATGATCGCTACCACGCCAACGCCACCGACGAGCAGTCCGACGGACGACAGCGCGAGTCCGACGACGAAGAACGTCCCGAATAGCTTGTTGTAAATCCCCATCAAGCGGTCCTGCGTTATGATCTCGAAGTTGTTCTTGGCGGTAGCGCGAAGGCCGCGCTGGGCGCGCAGGAGCGCGGTGACATCGTCGGTTGCTTCTTCCGTCGTGACCCCCGGCTCGGGCTTCACGATGAAGTCGACGCCCCGCATCCACGGATTCAGGCTGCGCCGGGCGGACTCGAACGGCACGATCGCCTTGGCCTGATCACCGCCGCCAGCCGAAGTCGGCGTCCCCATCGGACTCGCCGTGTAGTGGTACACGCCGATTACCTGGAACGCGACTCCGTCAACGCCGATCATCTTGTCCATCGGATCGGAGCTTCCGAACAGCCGCTCGGCCAACTTCTGGTTGACGATGATCACGCGTGCTGCGGTACTGTTCTCGGCGTAGGTGAAGCTGCGGCCTGGATAGATGTCCCCTCCATCCACGTCCACCCAATTCGGAGTGTAGATCTCCATGCCGGTGTTCACCTGCTTGTCCTTGTAGGTGAACTTCGCACCGCTCCCCAGGTGTGCCGTGACAGCCTTGATCGTCGGCAGACGCTCGATTGACGTCGCTTCCTCGATGGTCAGAGCTGGATTACGCCGTTCCGGACATGTTTCGTCAGACCCGTCGCAGGCCTCGAATCCGCTGATCGGACGTCGATAGATGTAAAATGAAGTCGGGCCCGCGGCTTCGAGATCCTTGGCAAAACTCTCGTTGATGCCTCGCACTACCGAAGACATCGCGACGACTACGAACACGCCAATGGCGACGCCCATGATAGTGAGAGCGGCTCGTACCTTGTTCGCGCGGATCGAGTCGACCGCCATCCCGACGCCCTCGAGCGCGTTGAAAATTCGCTGTCCGATCCGCATCGCTATTCCTTTCTCAGAGCTTCGATCGGGTCGAGCGATGCCGCACGCCGTGCCGGGTAGACGCCGGAAATTATCCCGACCACAGTTCCGAGCAGGGTGGCCATTACGATCGACCAGGGTGCGATCGCAGCGGGCAGCGGAGTCTTCCACTCGATGACTTTGGCAATCACGATACCCAGCAGAATGCCGATTACCGCGCCGAGCGTACTGAGCGTCGCGGCCTCAACCAGAAACTGTCGCATTATGTCACGCCGCCGGGCGCCAAGCGATTTGCGAATCCCGATCTCGCGCGTGCGCTCCGCCACGGCGACCAGCATGATGTTCATGATCACCAGACCGCCGACGATCAGTCCGATTGCCGGGAACGCGGTGCCGGCCATCGTCATGATTTTCTTCAGCTTGTCCATGAACGCGAGCGCACTCGCCGATGTCTCCATGAAGAAGTTGTCGGGCTCGCCGGGTCTGAGCTTGCGACGGCCGCGCATCACTTCGCGCACCGACTCCATCGCGTCCGTCATCGTGAGTGATGTCGGCGTCTGAACCATGATTCCGTCGACGTCGCCGCGTGGATTGGTGAAGTGGTGGAGCGGCGAGTTATACGGGGCGATGGCTACTCGATCCAGAGAAATGCCGAAGACGGACCCTTGCTTCTCCAGCACGCCAATGACCTGGTATGGCATCCCCTTTATCCGGAGCTGACGTCCCAGAGGATCGAGGTCCTTGAAGAAATACTTCGCGACCTCGTCGCCGATTACCACGACCGGCGCGCCCAGGGACGACTCCTGCTGCGTGAACAGCCGTCCGCGTGCGACGTCGTATTTCTTGATCGTGAAGTAGTCGCCGTCGACGGCGTGCGCCTCGACTTGCTTCGGCCGCGCCCACTGCGTCTGCGCCTGGAGATATTCCTGGCTCTCGACCGCGTATCTGGAGTCGGCCGGCAGCACGCTCGCCACGAGCGGCAAATCAGAGTGGTAGATGCGCGGCCGTCTGAGCCAGGTGCGCCATTCTTCCTCGGAGCTCGCGCCATCACCGAACCACGGAAAGCGCCGCAGCGTGAAAGTGTTCACGCCGAGCATCTTGGCCGCGAAGTCGTTCTCCATGTAGCTGCTCATACCCTGCACGATGGAGATGACAGCGATCAGGAACATCACGCCGATGCAGACGCCGAGCAGCGTGAAAAAGCTTTTCAGCTTCTGAACGCGGATCTGCGCCAGAGCGAGCCAAATCGCCTCGACGAACGGCATTCTCAGTCCTTGCGGTTCAGATTCGGCGGAGCGATCCCGGCAGACTTGATGAAGGTCGCGCGCTTGTCGTCGCTCGAGACCAGCCCGTCGCGGAGGACGATCACGCGCCGCGCGTGGGCCGCGATGTCAGACTCGTGGGTTACCATGATGACGGTCTGGCCCTGCTCGGCGAGACCCTCGAAAACGCGCATGATCTCTTCGGAGGTCGTTGAATCGAGGTTTCCCGTGGGTTCGTCGGCGAGGAGGATAGCCGGCTGGTTGACGAGAGCACGGGCGATGGCGACGCGCTGGCGCTGCCCGCCCGACAGCTCGTTTGGTCTGTGCTGAACCCTGTCGCCCAGCTGGACGCGCTCGAGCGCTTCGGTTGCGCGCTTTCTGCGCTCGTCGGCGGCAACGCCGGCGTACACGAGTGGAAGCTCGACGTTGTGCAGCGCGGTAGCACGTGGCAGCAGGTTGAAGGTCTGAAACACGAACCCGATCTCGCGATTTCTCACCCGCGCGAGCTCGTCCTCGTCCTTGTCGGAAACGAGCTCACCGGCCAGCCAGTATTCGCCGGCATTCGGAGTATCGAGGCAGCCGATAAGGTTCATGAGCGTCGATTTGCCTGAGCCCGACGGACCCATGATCGCGACGTACTCATTGCGACGGATCGCGATGTCCACTCCGCGCAAGGCGTGCACTACCTCGCCGCCCATGTCGTAGTCGCGCTTCAGTCCTCGCGTGACAATGACCCAGTC
>DASWDV010000297.1:0-3279 GCA_036395075.1 Gemmatimonadaceae bacterium
CACCATCATGATGTCGACGCATACGCTCGAGGTAGCAGAGACGCTGTGCGATCGGATCGCGATCATCCAGCAGGGCCGAATCCGCGCGGTGGGCACGATTCAGGACCTGCGCGATGAGGCGACTGGTGGCGGCGGTCTCGAAGAGATTTTTCTCAAGCTCACCGGCGAGCGCGCGGCCAGGGACGCGATGGAAGTGCTCGATGCATAGTGAGTCGGCATGTCGATGAGCACCGAGGCGATATCTCTGCCCGTCGCGCCGGCTCGCGCGGCCAAGCCGGGCACCGTTTCCATCCAGCACCTGTTGTCGCCGAAGTTTCTGGCGATAAAGGCCAGGCCGCTCGGCAAGACCGAGAACCGGTCGGGGCGGCTGATTCTCTTCGCCGTGATTGGAGGTGTCTTCTGGTTCTTCGTGTTCGGGCTGTTGTACCGACTGCTGAAATATTTTCGCGGCATCCCGGAGATTGGCGCCCTGCTCGCCGCCAAGCTACTGGGCCTGATGTTCGTGAGCCTTTTCGGCATTCTCATTCTGTCGAACGTCGTCACCGCGCTGTCGGGGTTTTTTCTCGCGAAAGATCTCGATCTGCTCGTTGCCGCACCGGTCGATTGGTTGCGATTATACGGCGCAAAGCTTCTCGAGACGACAGCGCACTCGAGCTGGATGGTGGTTCTCGTCGCGACGCCCGTTCTTACGGCGTACGGTATCGTCTACAATGGTGGACCGCTCTATCCGCTCGTCGCGATCGCGGCAGTTCTGCCCTTTCTTTTTATTCCGGCGGCGATCGGGAGCGCCGTGACTCTGCTGCTCGTCAACATTTTCCCCGCGCGGCGCACTCGCGACATCCTGAGCGTCATCGCGATTCTGGCGGCCGCCGGACTCGTGCTCGTGTTTCGCCTCGTCCGGCCCGAGAGACTGGCGCGCCCGGAAGGCTTTCGCTCGCTCGTCGAGTTCATCGCGCTGCTCCGCGGACCCACATCTCCCTGGCTACCGAGCGAGTGGGCGGCGCAGGGGATCATGACCTGGCTGAGAAATGATCCGGAGATTCTGCATTTCTACCTGCTCTGGTCGACGGCGGGAATGGCGATCGTGCTCGGCGCGCTGCTGCATCGGTGGCTGTATGCGCGTGGCTTCAGCAAATCGCAGGAGAGTGGCGAGCGTTGGGCGCGTCAAGGCACGCCCGGACGGCTCGTTGCGCGCGCGTTGAGGCCGTGGGGAGTGATGCGCCGCGAGCTCGTGCTCAAGGAGATGCGGCTTTTCTTCCGCGATACGACACAATGGTCGCAGCTAATTCTGTTGACGGTGCTCGTCGTCGTGTACGTGTTCAACATCAAGTTTCTTCCGCTCCACGGCGAAGGAGTCACCTTCTTCCTCGCCAACGTGATCCCGTTCGTGAATCTCATTCTGGCAGGGTTCGTCCTCGCTTCGATCGCGGCGCGATTCATCTTTCCTGGAATCAGTCTGGAGGGACGCACTCTCTGGCTTTTGCGCTCCAGCCCGCTCGAGATGCGCCAGCTGCTCTGGTCGAAGTTCTGGGTCGGCACCATTCCCTTGCTTGTGCTCGCGCTCGGACTGGTGTTCGCGACCGACGTGCTACTCCAGGTGAGCGGCTTCATGATGGGCGTCTCGATATTCACCATCACCATGATGACGTTTGCGATCGCCGGGCTCGCCCTCGGCTTTGGTGCGCTCTTCCCGAAGTTCAACACCGAGAACGCGGCGCAAATTCCAACGTCCTTCGGAGGGCTCGTCTTGATGATGGCGTCGGTCGTGCTGATCGGGCTCGTCATCATCCTCGAGGCGCGGCCGGTCTACCAGTACGTGGGCGCGCGTTTGCTGCATGCAGATCCGGACCCGTCGGCGATGTGGATCGGATTTGGCGGGGCGGCGCTGGTTTGTCTGGCGGCTACCTTCGTGCCGATTCGGATCGCCGTGAAGCGGGTGCAGGAGCTCGAGCGGTAGCTACCAGGCAGGCAGCGGGCGCTACTCCCGCGCCTTGTCGCGCAGGAATCCGATCGCCTCGTCTTTGGAAGTAAAGATTTTCTTGGCGAGCGTTCCGTCTTCGTATCTCACTTCGACGGCGATGCTGAGCGGAACCTGGGTCTCAGCGGGAATGGCCGTGCCCTCGATGCCGAGCGCCGCCGCGACGCCCTCACCCTGAAGCAGTCGGACGATCTCGTGGCGGACTCTGGGCTCGGTCAGTCCGGCCGAGGCGAGAACCTGCGCCGCGATTCCCTGTCGCTCGCGAACGAGACCAAGCAGGAGATGCTGCGTTCCGACGTACCCGTCGCCGAACTCGTGCGCGACAGCGATTGACTGGTCGAGAACTACCCTCGCTCGCGATGTGTAAGGGAGGTCCGGGATCCGCGCCCTCGTTCCCGGTTGGCCTTTGTCGACGATGCGATCGACAGCACCCTGAATCTCCGTTGGCGTCGCGCCCAGGTTCTCGAGGACGTCCATCACCAGCGCATCCTCCTCGGCGAGGAGGCCGAGCAGGAGATGCTCCGTTCCCACGTACTCGTGGTAGCGACTGTGCGCTTCGTCGCGGGCCTTTATCAGCGCGCCGCGAACCCGTTGGGTGAAGTCATATCCTGCCAGAAAACCTCCTCGTCGACGCCATAAGATTCGTCGTCCGGACGACGACCGCAAGTTTGGCGGCGTTCCCTCGGAGACTGCTCCTCTGGCAAACCGACAAAACGGGCGAGGAAGTCTCCGTCGCCGCTGGACCGCTTCTTCACTATTGTATGTGGCGCGATAATCCGCACCACTTAGCCCTCGCGTTATGACTCTGCAGCCCCGCGAGACAGAAGCGCTCGACGCACTCTGCGATACCTTCGTCCCATCGCTCGCGTTTGAGAAGGACGAAGACCCGGTGCTGTTCAGCATGGCGGCGAGCGATCTCGGCGTGAGTGCGCGAGTCGCTGCGGCGCTCGAAGCGATAGAGCCCGCGAAGTGCGACGCGTTCCGGCTTTTCCTGCGGCTGCTGGAGAATCCGCTGTTCATCGCGAGCGTGTCAGCGCGTGCGAGGCCATTCTCCCGGCTCTCGCATCCGGCGCGGGAGCGCGTACTCCAGCGTCTCGCCCGCAGCAGAATTCCCCGGCTCCGCTCCGCTTATCAGGGCGCGCGTAGCCTGGTAATGCTGCACACCTATGCATCGAACGGGACTCCCGAGTCCGACGCGCTGCTGAGCGCGATCGGTTACGAGCCGGCGCTGAATCAGAAGCCGAGCGCTCCGCACATCCCAGTGCTGGATCCCGGTACGGAATCCAGAATGGAATGCGATG
>DASWDV010000298.1:0-2926 GCA_036395075.1 Gemmatimonadaceae bacterium
ATGAGGTAGGAGACTTGGAGCAGGACAAAGAGCCAGAGAACGACGGCGGCGCTCCAGAGCATCATCCGCTGTTCAGTGACTCCGACCCGCGAGGTTCGTTTGAGGGCCGGGATATCAGGAAGCGTGGCGTCG
This sequence comes from Gemmatimonadaceae bacterium, assembly GCA_036395075.1. Classification (GTDB taxonomy): domain Bacteria; phylum Gemmatimonadota; class Gemmatimonadetes; order Gemmatimonadales; family Gemmatimonadaceae; genus UBA4720. The sequence continues at coordinate 133 of DASWDV010000298.1, forward strand.
ATCTGTCGGGACGCGATGGAATCTGCGCCGAGCGTGATCGAGAGCAGAAAGAGGAAAAAGATCAGGCGCGGAGGGAATGACCAGTCAGGCAGCCACGCCGACATACGGTCAGTGGCCCAGCGGATTACGGGGTCGGCGTTGCCGAGGAGCGCGATCAGGACGATGATGAGTGGCGCCGAGAGCAGGATGCCCTTGATGATCGACCGCGATCTTGGCGAGGAAACGGGACGCGGCGCTTCGGCGGCCTGATAAAAACTCGCGCGCCACACCCGGAATGGGGCAAGGAATGGAACGGCCGCGAGGAGTTTCGCGGAGAGTTTGCTCCAGGAATCACATCCGATGGAGATGACGGCGAGGCCGAGAAGCATGCCGTCGCTAATCACGATCAGAAAGTGGAGGAAGTCGTTGTTGCTCACCGCAAACCCGAGGCTGAGCAGCGTTGCCCAAGCCAGGAGGATTGCCAGGGGCGCCTCGACTTTTCCGCGCAGACTGAGACGGGAGATCAGGACGGAAGCGGACGCGGCGGCGACCCAGATCGGCCAGTTGATGCCTGGGGCGGCGGAGAATAGAAGCGCGGCGCCGACAGCGGAGGTGAAGATGGAGAGGGACCAGATTATTGCTGCAGAGTTGTCGGGCATCATTTCTTAGGTTGTGGTACAGAGTACTTTACATTGCAAAGTCCGTCCGGTCAAGAGTTGCGCACGAGCGCGCAGTCTTTCTGTAGCCCGACGCGCGTGACTCCAGCCGGAACTGAAGGGCATCGCAACTAGTGACGCCTGCCGGCATCGGCTGCAACGCACTCGACGGACGCACTGCAATCAAGATGGTGGTCCCATTGACTTAGCTCCGTTTCGGAATAACTTTACAAGGCTATGGCGGATCGCAGTTTATCGCGCCCGCCCTGGTAAAAAAATTCATCGCCGAGTCGGCTGGCTTTGCCGGCAAAAATCTCGGCGCGCCTCGAGTCCCCACCCGCGAAAGAGTTGCGAGTGCACCCGGCGGCAGCGGATGGATACCGGTCCCGTCGAGGGACGACCTGGTCCACCCGCGTTTTTGTTGAGATGCGACCGCCGTCTCCAGTTGTTCGGAGCGGCTTACACAGAGAGAATTCGAAGAGATCATGCCACGCGCAACACCGCTCGACCATTATCGCAACATCGGCATCATGGCCCACATCGATGCCGGGAAGACGACTATGACCGAACGCGTCCTCTACTATACCGGTAAGACGTACAAGATCGGCGAGGTGCATGAAGGCACCGCGACGATGGACTGGATGGAGCAGGAGCAGGAGCGCGGCATCACGATCACATCTGCCGCGACCACCGCTTTCTGGACGCGTAACGGCGTCGAGTATCGGATCAACATCATCGACACACCGGGCCACGTCGACTTTACGGTCGAGGTCGAGCGGTCGCTGCGCGTGCTCGATGGGGCTGTCACCCTTCTCGATTCGGTTGCCGGCGTCGAGCCGCAGACCGAAACCGTGTGGCGGCAAGCCGATCGGTATCGCGTTCCGCGGCTCATCTTCGCCAACAAAATGGACCGCGTCGGCGCTGATTTCGATCGCTGCATGCGGATGATCAAGGACCGCCTCACCAAGAATGCGTATCCGATTCAGCTTCCTGTTGGAACGGGTGAGACGTTTACCGGCCACATCGACGTCATCGAGCGCAAGCAGTACATCTTCGACGACGAGTCGCTGGGCAAGAAGTTCGAGATCACGGAAGTTCCCGAGCAATACCGCGAGGCGATGGAGAAGGCCCGTCACGACGTGATCGAGGCCGCCGTCTCGCATGATGAAGCGCTGATCGAGAAGTACTTCAGCGGCAAGGAGCTCACCAACGACGAAGCCCGCCACGCGATCAGAAGCTCCACAGTTGGTGGCTTCATCGTTCCCGTCCTCTGCGGCGCGGCGTTCAAGAACAAGGGTGTCCAGGCGATGCTCGACGCTGTCGCCGATTTCCTGCCGTCGCCCGAAGATGTTCCCGCCGTCGAAGGACATCTGCCGAATGGCGAGCCGGCCGCTCGACATCCGAAGGACGATGAGCCGTTCGCGGGTCTGGCGTTCAAGATCGCGACGGATCCATTCGTCGGAAAGCTGACCTTCTTCCGTGTGTACTCCGGAGTTTTGAAATCGGGCTCTTACGTCTATAACGCCACCAAGGACAAGCGCGAGCGCGTGGGACGCCTGCTGCAGATGCACGCGAACAAGAGAGACGAGATCGAGGAAGTGCGCGCTGGCGACATTGCCGCGGCGATTGGGCTCAAGGACACGCGCACCGGCGATACGATGACGATGGAAGAGACGCCGATCATCCTCGAGGCGATGAAGTTCCCCAATCCGGTCATCGACGTCGCGATCGAGCCGAAGACGAAAGCCGATCAGGACAAGCTGGCGATCGCCCTACAGAAGCTCTCCGAGGAGGATCCGACTTTTCGTGTTCACTCCGATGCGGAAACAGGGCAAACAATCATCTCGGGAATGGGCGAGCTTCACCTCGAGATCATCGTCGACCGCATGCAGCGCGAGTTCAAGGTCGATGCCAACATCGGCCGTCCACAGGTCGCGTATCGCGAGACGATCAGGAAGCGCGTCGAGAAAGTCGAAGGGAAGTTCATTCGTCAGTCAGGTGGTAAGGGTCAGTACGGGCACGTGGTGATCAACATCGAGCCGGCGAAGCAGGGCGAAGGATTCATCTTCGAGGACAAGATCGTCGGCGGAACTATTCCGCGTGAGTTCATCAAGCCCGCCGAGCAGGGAATGCGCGAAGCGCTCGAGGGCGGGGTGCTC
>DASWDV010000299.1:0-3681 GCA_036395075.1 Gemmatimonadaceae bacterium
AGCTTATCAGACGGTGGCTCGGATCGTTCAGCGGCTGGAGGTTCGACGTCTGCGAAGTCGATCTGAGAGTGGGAGGCAAATATCGCTACGTCTGGCGGCACCCCAACGGCCAGAAGCTCGCGATGGGAGGCGTCTATCGGGAAATCACAAAGCCCGATCGGCTCGTTGCGACTGAATTGTTCGATGACCCGTGGTACGGAGGCGGCGGCGCGGTCGACACGACAACCTTCGTCGAAAGCGGAGGCAAGACCACTGTCACATCGACGATTCTCTATTCGTCGAAGAAAGTTCGCGACAGCGTGCTCAAGTCCCCAATGGAAGGCGGCGTGGCCAAGAGCTACGACAACCTCGACGACGTCCTGGCGTCAATGCCAGCGAAGGAGGACAGGTGACCAACGCCACCACAGGGATCGGCACGCCGCCCCGCCGGCTCGGAAAGACAGCGATTGCCCTGCTCGCAGGCATCGTGGTTGGGGTGGTGCTGTCGCTGGGCACGGATGAAATCCTCCATGTTCTCAAGATTTATCCGCCGTGGGGGCAGACGATGTCCGATGGTCTTTTCGCGCTCGCCACCACGTACCGGATCATTTACAACATCCTCGGCAGCTACGTAGCGGCGCGACTGGCGCCTAACCGCCCGATGTGGCACGCCATGGTGCTTGGGGTGCTTGGATTGGCGGTGGGAGCCGCGGGCGCAGTAGCGACGTGGAACGCGAACCCGCCACTGGGGCCGCATTGGTACGGGATTGCCGTCGCCCTTATCTCGATTCCCTGCGCCTGGATTGGAGGATTGCTAGCCGAGAGGAGTCGAGTTTAGGAGGGGAAGCGGGAAGCGGGCCGAAGTTACTCGGCGACCTCTCCGGCAAAGCGCACCAGGACCATCTTTTCGAGCTGCTTTCTCAGCGGCTCGAGCTCGATCGTCTCCAGCACGTCTGCGGCGAACGCGTAGGTGAGGAGCGTGCGCGCGGTCTCGGGCCCGATGCCCCGGCTGTTGAGATAAAACATCGCAACCTCGTCGAGTCTCCCTACAGTCGCGCCGTGCGTGCATTTCACGTCGTCGGCGAATATTTCGAGCTGTGGCTTCGTGTCAACGCGCGCGTTTGGCGAGAGCAGGAGATTGTTGTTGCTTTGCTTCCCGTCGGTCTTCTGCGCTTCGGGGTGAACGTAGACTTTTCCGTTGAACACGCCGTGCGAGCGGCCATCGAGAACTCCCTTGTAGAGCTCATGACTCGGACAGTTCGGCGCGATATGCTCGATGCTCGTCTGGTTGTCGATGTGCTGAGAGCCATCGGTGAGATAGAGACCGTTCAGCGTGCAGGTCGCGGCGTCTCCGTCGAGCGAAGTGTAGATGTTCGTGCGCGCCAACGCGCCACCGACCGCCAGAGAGAAGGAGTGGAGTTGGCCATTGCGCTCTTCGCGCACCTGCACCGTACCGATGTGAAATGCTGCCTCACTCTCGCGCTGGAGCTTGTAGTGATCGACGTGCGCGCCTTCACCGACGACGAGCTCGGTCACCGCGTTGGTGAAATACGCGCCGTCCCGCAAAGAGACGTAGCTCTCGATTACGCTTGCCCGCGAGTGCCTGCCCGCAACTATGAGGTTGCGTGGGTGTGAAACCCCTTCGCCGTCCGAGATGAAAATGAGATGGATCGGCTCCGCGACGACCGTGTCGGCACTCAGGTGAACGAAGGCACCATCGTTGATGAACGCCGTGTTCAGCGCAGTAAACGCGTGCTGCTCGAAATTCGCGAGCTTGCCAACCAGGCGTTCGAGCTCGGGGTTCCCCGATTTGAGCGCGCGGGCGAGGCTATCCACACGCGTGCTGCTTCCGAGTGCCGCGTACGACGAGAGATCGTCGGAGAACGCGCCGTTGAGAAATACGAGCGTGTGCCAGCTACTCTCGTCAAAGTTGAAGCGCTTCACATCGGCCGGCACGACCCCAAGCGAGTTTACGGGATCATTCTTGCGACGTGATGTTTCGCGTCGATTGTCGCTCCCGGTCTGCGTGTCGTGCAACGACTCTCTAGGAGCGAGCCGGAATGTCTGCTGGGCGACAGGCGCAACACTGGTGAAGTGCCAATCTTCGTTCTTGGTCGTGGGAAAACCGAGGGCTTCGAAGCGCGCAAAGGCCTGCTTGCGCAGAGATTGAAGCCAGGCAGGTGCCGGCGTCTGCCGCTCGAAATCCTCTCGATAAGCTTCGACTGCGCTCGGCGCGGCCGTCGCCACCGAGCGACCAGGCTTCTTCGCGGAGGCGGCTGTGACGGCGGCATCACCAGGATGGTTACCACGCAGGTTTTTCTTCACGGCGACGTCGCTCAAGCGCTTGCCCCAGCTACTTTTGCTCCCCGCGTCTCGGCTCCGCCAACGGTCGCATTCTGCACCCAGTCATAACCCTTCTCTTCCAGCTCGAGCGCCAGCTCCTTGCCACCCGACTTCACGATTCGCCCGTTAACAAGCACGTGGACGTAATCCGGAATGATGTAGTTGAGCAAGCGCTGGTAGTGCGTGACGACGATCGTCGCGTTCTCGGGCGAGCGAAGCTTGTTGACGCCCTCAGCGACGATCCGCAGCGCGTCGATATCCAACCCTGAGTCCGTCTCGTCGAGAACTGCAAGCCGCGGCGAGAGCACTGCCATCTGGAAAATTTCGTTGCGCTTTTTTTCACCGCCCGAGAATCCCTGGTTCACCGAGCGACTCAGCATCGATTCATCCATGTCGACGAGCTTGAGCGCGTCCTGCACGAGATCGAGGAACTCCAGCGGATCCACCTCTTCCTGACCGTTCGCCTTACGGATCTCGTTATAAGCCGAGCGCAGAAAATAGGCGTTGGAAACGCCGGGGATCTCCACGGGATATTGGAATGCGAGGAAGATTCCGTTCTGCGCGCGGACCTCGGCGTCCATTTCGAGCAGGTCCTGCCCGTTGTAGCTGACAGCGCCGTGCGTGACTTCGTACTGCGGATTTCCCGCGAGCACCTGCGCCAGCGTGGATTTGCCGGAGCCGTTGGGGCCCATGACTGCGTGCACTTCCCCGGCGTTCACGCTGAGAGTGATTCCTTTCAGAATTTCGCGGTCGCCGATGCCGGCGTGAAGATCATTTATTTCGAGCACGGAACCAGTGATTGAATGTGGTTTGAATCGCGTACACTGCCTGACTGAAAAGCGTCCAGTTCGCCGTGAAAGGATAGCCCGGCGTCCTGGGTCCGGAGCGGAGCCAGGCCCAGGCAGCGCGGATTCTGTCGTTGAGATTGCGCAAGGCCATTTCGAGTTAGTGGATCAGCCTACGCTTCCTTCGAGTGTGATGCCGAGCAGCTGCTGCGCTTCAACCGCGAACTCCATCGGCAATTCCTTGAAAACCTCGCGACAGAAACCGCTGACGATCATCGACACCGCGTGCTCGGCACTCACTCCGCGCTGCTTGCAGTAGAAGATCTGGTCCTCGCCGATCTTCGAAGTCGATGCTTCGTGCTCGAGGGTCGCGGTGTTGTTCTGAACCTCGATGTAGGGGAACGTGTGCGCGCCGCACTTGTTGCCAATGAGCATCGAGTCGCACTGCGTGTAATTGCGCGCACCAGAAGCCTTTGGCAGCACGCGCACCAGTCCGCGGTAGCTGTTGTTGCCTTCGCCAGCCGAGATTCCTTTCGAGACGATCGTCGACTTCGTGTTCTTGCCGATGTGGATC
>DASWDV010000300.1:0-6839 GCA_036395075.1 Gemmatimonadaceae bacterium
ACCACGTCGAGCTATCGGCCAACACATCGGGATGCGTCGACAACCAGTAGAAGTTGGTGCTCAGGGGTTGGCTGTCGGCCGTGGTCAATCGCAAATCGACGAAGTACGCCGACCCGGCCGTCAAGCCCGTTGGCTCGGGAAGCAAGAAGACGCGCATACTGCTGTCCGCTGGCAGGTCGATCACAGTGTCTCGCGCGAATTTCTCGGTGTAATCGAGCCCCAGCACTCTCGCGCGCAGTCGCGCGCCACGCACCGAAGTCCGCGTTGCGTTGCTGTTCACGACCGCAACCGATCGGTCGTCGTACGAGAAGAGCACGTGTACTGGCTCGTTCGCCTTCTTCGTGCCGAAATAGCCACCAGCGGGACGCAGGTACCAATCGAACAAGTGCCAGTAGATCGAAGGCCACGCGTTATTGAACATCCATTGGATCACGCCAGTGGAGACGTACTCGTTGCGCCGATACGCCTCGAACATTGCCCGCTCACCCTCGTACGTCATCAGCTGGGACGTGATGGTGTAATCCTCTGCGGTCGTCGGAGCGCCGTAGCGTGTGGAAAGCGCCTTGTTGAATTGGTCCAGGAGGTGGGTGAACTGACCGCCCGCGGCGTGGAATAACCACAAGCTATCCAGGGGCCATTTGACGTCCTGCGCGGGAACCATGCGGCGAATGCTCTCGATCGGCGGCACCGCCGCGCCGGGACTCGTTTCGGTGTTGTAGGCCCACGCGCCACCGTGAGTGCTGTCTTGCATCCAGTACGACGGCGGCACCCAATCGTATGGCCCTGTCATCTTGACGCCACTCGCTCCGGAGAACTCGGCTGGTTTGGCGCTGGCCGAGGAGATCGTAGGGTTCGGCCACGCCTCCTGCTGCTCAACCTGCAAATAGATCTGCTCGACGTTTGCTGGCGGCGGATTGTCGCTTCCGTTCAGCCAGACAAGCGCGCTTGGATGTCCGCGCAGCCTGCGGATCTGATCGCGCAGCGACGCTGCCGCCACGGTGTACTGTTCGGGCCCCCACTTCGGCCACTCCTCCCAGGCGCTGCAACAGACCCAGCCGGTCATGACGAGGATGCCAAGGCTGTCTGTCTGCTGCCAGAAGCGATCGTTCTCGTAATTGCCCTCAAGCCGAAGGGTGTTGAGATGCATGTCGAGGGCGTAGCGAAGCTGGGCGTCTTGCCGCTCCGATTGTGGGCGGAAGAACATGTCGGGCGCCCAGCCGCCGCCGCGGATCAGGATTCGGCGCCCGTTGACGCGAAAGAGACGCCCGCCCTTGGGTGTCGATTCAGAGGTGATCTCGCGAATGCCGAACGGCATATGTTGGCTATCCGAGACGCGACCGTTGGTCACGAAATCAAGCGACAGCTCGTACATCTCGGGCTTGCCCAACTCTAGGGGCCACCAGAGTCGCGGATTTGTAAAGCGAAGCTGCGGAAAGCTGTCGGGCGTGAAGCGTACGAATGCGCTGTCGCGCGGCGCAAGCGTGATGGGCCGACTGAAGATCGCGTTGCCGATGCGGCCGCGCAGCGTTCCCGTCACTGTGCGCGACGTCAGATTTCTGAGATTAGTCGCGACTGTCAACTCGGCACTTCGCAACGTGACGCTATCGACGCGACTGACTACTTCCGGATATCGGACGACTACGTCGCCGCTGGCGGACAGATATGCCGGCTGCCACAGACCCATGTCCTTGTCGGGCGGCGACGGATTCCAGTCGACCCAGGTCGTCTGCAGATCCGGCGGTGTTGGCGCAAAAACTTCTACCGCAAGTGCGTTGATCGCATTCGATCTCACCACGTCGGTCACGTCGAACTGGTAGCGTCGGTACGTTCCCACGACCTGGCTTGAATCAGCCAGACGGCGGCCGTTCAGCCAGATATTCGCGCGGTAGTTGATGCCGTCGAAGGCGAGCGTGACACGTTTGCCGCGCATTGTCGCCGGTACGCGGAAGGTGTTGCGATACCACCACGGCACGGCGTATGGACTCCCCGGCTCCATCGCCGTATGCACGAAGTTGGCACCGATCGGGTACGTCACCCCTGGCAATGCGCGAAAATTCATTCCGAAAAAGGGATCCGGGTAAACGCCGTCCTCGACCAATGAGCCCACGACCGTCGACGGCACCGTCGCGCGATACCATCCCGCCGGGGTGTAATCAGGCGCGGAGATCGCCGCGCCATCAACGCCCACTTTTGCCGACGATTGAATGAGCCATCCCACGTGCAGCATCGCTCGCTCTTGTGCCAACGTTGCGCGCGACACGCACAGGAAAGGAATGAACGCGGCCAATGCCCACTGTGAAACTTGCTTCACGAAGTCGCCTCCCCCGCCGCCAAACCGAACGGCCAACGTTTGGTAGTCCACGACCAGAGCAGAAATGCCACAAAACCCAGCGCCAATACGCCGACGCCAAAGAGAATCACCTCGAGCTGCGTGGTGGCGAAAACGAAAATCCATCCAAGCAGCGCAACCAATGCTGGCACCGGATAGAGCCACATGCGATATGGTCGCGGCAATTCCGGCGCGTTCCGGCGCAGCAGCATCAACCCGAAAACCTGTCCCATGAACTGCACCAGGATACGCGTGACGATCAACGCATCAATCACCGTGCCGAGCGAAAAGAAACCCGCGACGATCGAAATCGCTCCAAGCACGAGCAGCGAAACGTACGGGAAATCCTTAGTGGGATGCAGCCGTCCGAACGCGCGAAAGAAGTAGCCACTCTCAGCCGCCGCGAATGGAATGCGGGAGTATCCCAGCAGCAGCGCGAACACCGAACCGAATGCCGTCCACAGCACCAGCAACGTGAAAATCGTCGCCACCGTTCCGCCGTAGATCTTCTGCATGAACACCGAGACGATGAAGTTCGACTCCGGGTGGTCGCCAGCGGGCACAAACTCCCGCCACGGGACAACTCCGATGATCGAGAAGTTGATGCCTATGTAGATGATTGCGACGGCGACGGTGCTGATAAGAATCGACCGCGGGATGACGCGTCCCGGATTCTGCACTTCGTCGCCGATGTAGCAGACGTCGTAGTAGCCGAGGTAGTCGTAGATCCCGATGCGCGAGGCAGCACCAAGACCGAGGAAGAATCCGAGCGAGAAGTTGAACGCGCCAGGTGGAAAGTCGAACGCTATCCGCGGATTGAAGTGCGTGGCGCCGGCGAAAATCACCGCCAGCACGGTAATGAGCGTGCCGATCCAGAGGGAGACCGTGATCTTCGCGATCGACTGGATGCGGCGGTACAGGAGTGCAATGTTGATCAGGCCCACCACGGTGACCAGCGCAATGACCCATGGTCGGGTCAGTCCGGTCCATAGAAAGCTCGCGTACTGGGCAAAGCCGATGTAACCAGACGCAATCTCCAGCGGCCCGCTGAGCACGAATTGCCAAACGAAAAGAAAGGCCATCAGGCGGCCGAACCGTTCGCGCCCGAACGCTTCGCGGAGGTAGTGAAAGGATCCGCCGGAGCCAGGCATCGCCGCCCCCAGCTCGCTCCATACCATCCCGTCGCAGATCACGATCACGAGCGCGACGATCCATCCGAGCATAGCCTGCGGCCCGCCGAGCGCGGACATGAGGAGCGGGATGGTGATGAAAGGTCCCGCGCCCATCATGTTGGTCATATTGAGCGCTGTCGCGCTCAGAAGATTGAACCGGCGCTCGAGGTGTGGCTGGCCGGGCGGTGTGCTGCCGTCGCCGGAGCGAACTGGCGCGTTCACGGTCTATTTGAAATCATCGTCTTACCGCATCGCCGAGTTGCTCACGAAGGCGAGCCGCTTTCCGTCGGGCGACCACGACGGAACGTTGATGGTCCCCTGCCCACCGTACACGTAAGCGATCACTCTGGACGGTCCGCCAGCGATGGGCATCAATCGAATGAGAACGTGCTTGTAGAATGGATGATCGTCGGCGGCAATATCCGGTCCGAATGAGATGTAGGCTATCCACCTGCCATCTGGCGAGATGTGGGGGAACCAGTTGTTGAAGCCGTCGTTGGTGACCTGCTCCTGTGCGGTTCCATCGGGCCGCATGCGCCAGATCTGCATCCGTCCTGTCCGCGCGGAATTGAAGTAGATGTAGGCGCCATCGGGCGTGAACTCTGGCCCGTCATCCAGTCCCGGCGCGGAAGTGAGTCGGATCTCGTCGCCACCGGTGACGGGAATCTTGTAGACGTCGAACTCGTCGCTCCGCTGACCAGTAAAAACCAGCCAGCGACCGTCGGGTGAAAAACCGTGCAGGTACGACGGTCCTTTCGCTGTCACTCGTTTTGGAGTGCCACCGGTCTCCGGGACCGTGTACACGATAGACGCGCCGCTATCCTCCACGGTGTGATTGCTGATGCCGAGCGTGCGGCCGTCGAACGAAAGCACGTGATCGTTATTGTTGCGCGTCGCGAACCCGGTGTTGATTGCCTCGGCTAGGTGCGATGAGAGATCGAAGCGGTAGAGTCGGCCTTCCTGCGCGTAGATCAGCGCTTTAGCGTCGTGGGTCCAGTTGGGCGCCTGAAACGATCCGCGATACTGGTGCACAATCGTCGAGTTCCCCGTCGCGACGTCGAGAATCTCCAGATTGCTGCCGATGTATTCGCGGTAAGGAACGAAGTCGGCCCTCGCTGGCGTAGTAATGCGCACATTGCTGAACGTGGCGCGCTCGACGACGGCGTCATTGTGCGCGCACACAAAAAGGCCGACGTAAACCGTATCCGGGAGCGACACGCCCGAGAGCTGTTGTGTGGCGAGCGTGTCGCCGAATCGCGCCACGGACATGAGGTAGGCGCCATCACGCCGCTCGAGCTGGATAATCGCGTCCGCGCCCGGAAGGCTGTCCAGCGACTTGGCCTCCTCCGTGGTTCCGCCGGTGGTTCGTCGGAACTGGAGCGACATCAGTCCGTCGCCGTGCAACGCCGCTGTCACGTGCGCGCTGTTGCTATCCAGTGATGGCCTGATCGTCCAGCCGATCTTGCGGTGTGCCTCGATTCCCGCGCCGGTGAACCGCGCCCGGGTGGAGAGAATGAAGTTGCCCGTCATCCGCTTCCACACGAAATGAAAGTCGTCGCGGTTGCTCCACATGTTCTGGCCGGAGCCGGCGACCAGATATTCCTGGCCTTGCGGATTGTACGATGCTGATCCTGGATGCCGCGTCCGGCCGACGTCCGTTTGCGAGTCGAAGACTCCGATCTTGCCTTGGGCTCCGAGGGGCGTGGCCAATGCCGCGAGAGCCATAGCGCCAGTGAGCGTTGACCGGAGAGGGAGACGCCGCACCACTCGATTCCCGGAATCAATGATCATGGCGCCTCCCTACCCAAGGCTGTGCACACACCTGACTCCGCAGCTCAGCGCCCAAAGTTATTGACGGCCTACCGCACGCACTGGAAAAACTGCGGCGAGATCCTCACCGTGTCGACCCGGCCCGCGACAACCTGGATGTCGGTCGAATCGGGGCGGTGCGCGTAGGCGTGCACGAATAGTCGGTACCGACCGGGTGTAAGGGCACCGAAAACGAAGCCGCCAAGACTATCGGCCGTCGCTGATGCGTGCGGCGCAGTCGGCGCATCCCCGGGCGCAGTCGCGAGAATCGGATAGTGGGGAAGCGCGCCGCCGGAATCCGCGAGCGTGCCGATCACAGCGCCGAAACCTGATCTGAGCGAAGGAGTTGGAGGTAGCTTCGCTGTCCGACCCTTCGTTTGCACACGGGTAGTGCAACGGTGCAACAACAGATCCGTGTCCTCGGACGCGCGGCGATGGCACCCGCTCAGAACGAGCGACGCCATCAGCAAAGCTGCTCTAGATGTCCCGCCCAATCGTCCGCAACCGCCTTCTCACTCGCCGCGGCAGAAAAAAGGCCGCAGCGACCAGCACCCGCTCGAGATCGAGCGATTTGAGCGATCGCGGATCACCCATCCAGTGATCTAGCAATACCGCTCTGCCGGCGTTGGCGATCAGTCGCTGCAGCGCCAACACGAGCACGAACACGTCGTCGACTTCGCCGATAAAGGGGATGAAATCCGGAATGAAATCCATTGGCAGCAGGATATAGGCGATCGCGCCCGCGACCAGAAGCTTGTCGGTGTTCGAGACGCGCCGATCGGTCAGCAATCCGCCAAGGAGCCGCAGAAAATTCGGAAGCTCCTTCACCGTAGACATGATCGTCTGCTTCGCTCCGCGGCGCGGCGAAGGTCGTTCTCCCTCGACAGGTTCCGACTCACGTGGACGTGCCTGGGCGCGCGACGGGTTCGGGCCATCCACCGACGCTGCTTCGCCGCGCGTCGCGCGGCGCCTGCGCGCTCCGGCCGCGCTCGATCGTGCTGATTGAGGACTCACTTGCGCTGGTCTCCCGGTGGCTGGATGGGCGGGGTCTGGGTCGAAGGTGGCGTCGGCGGTGTCGCGATCGGACCAGCCGGGCCCGCCTGCGGCGGCGGCTGTTGCGGCTTCGAGGAAGCCACCGACGAGACAACTCCGGCAATCTCCGTTGCAACTGACTTGCCAGCGTTCGCCACGTCGGTGACAACTCCAACGGCTTTCCCCATGACGCTCATGGTGCCGCCGATCACGCCCGCGGACATCCTGCCCGCGCGCAGCGTGTCCTCAACCCCTTCGGCAAACCGCTTGAGTGGATTTGGCGCCGCGGAAGGCTTCGGCGCGTACTTCGATTCAAGAAAATCGATGTAGTCGAGGATCTGATAAATCTTTTCCTCGGGGAGGGTGTCGAGCTTCCGAATCAACCTTTCACGCAGAATGTCATTCATCGCAGTTGAGTCTCCGTCCTGCATGTGCCCACCCGCCAATGATAACGTCCCGACATAGTGGACTAAATCACTGTTAGCTTAACTACTGAC
>DASWDV010000301.1:0-9616 GCA_036395075.1 Gemmatimonadaceae bacterium
CGGCGCTCGCTGATTTTCGTCTGGCATACCGGAGAAGAAGCGGGCCTCCTCGGGTCGCGCTATTTCACGGATAACCCGACGGTGCCACGCGACTCGATCGTCGCGCAGCTGAATATGGATATGATCGGACGCGGAGGGGCCTTCGACTTCGTTGGTGGTGGCCCGACGTATCTGCAGCTAGTGGGATCACGCCGCCTCTCGACCGAGCTCGGCGACATTGTCGAGGCGGTTAACAGAAGCGAGCCAACGCCCCTCAGCTTCGATTACTCGTTTGACGCGAATGGACATCCGGAGCGCATCTACTGCCGGAGTGATCACTATGAGTATGCGCGTTACGGCATTCCGATCACGTTCTTCACTACTGGCCTGCACATGGATTACCACCAGCTGACCGACGAGCCACAGTACATCGATTACGAGCACATGCGCAAAGTCGCGCAGTTGGTGCACGATGTCGCGCTCCGCGTCGGCAACCTCGATCACCACGTCGTGGTGGACAAGCCCAAGCCCGACCCGCGCGGGACGTGCGTGCAGTAACTCTTTTCGGGGAACAAAAAAAGGTCGCTTACGCGACCTTTTTGGCTTCCGGTGGGCGAGGGCGCGGGGGTGTGAAGCGCGGAGAAGGGGATGACTTCGATGCCTCTTCAGGCGGTTCCAGAGGCGTCACCGGGGTGTCAGTCTTCAGCTCACCCACCAGGTCGCGAAGTGCGTGGCTGCCGTGGAACAGCTGTGTCGACGCCATGCTCATTTGCTCACACGCGGCGCTTTGTTCCTCCGTTGATGCGCTCACCTGCATCGCGGCCGTCGCGTGACTCTCGGCCGTTCTCGCCACCAGACTGAGGTTGGCTGCCGCTGAATCAACGGCGCGCGCGTTCTCGGTCGCCGCCGTCGTCACCGTGGCAGCTGCGGTGCGGGTTCGCTCCGCCGCGGCAAGGATCGTCGACAGCGCGCTATCAAGCTCGCGGCTCACACGCTCGATTTCTCCCACCTGCGTCACGCCTTGCTCCATCGCCTTGGATGTCGCGAGCACGCGCGTCGTCACACCCTCGGTCATCTTCACGACGTCGTCTGCCGCGGCCTGGGTCTGGTCGGCCAGCTTTCTCACTTCTCCGGCAACAACCGCGAAGCCGCGGCCCGCTTCACCCGCGCGCGCCGCTTCGATTGCCGCGTTGAGAGAAAGCAGGTTGGTCTGCTCGGCGATCCTGCTCACCGACACCACAAACTTGTTGATCTCGCTCGCGCTCGTGTTGAGCTCACGGACCTGTGCCGCCGCCTGCTCTACGATCGTTCGCACATCGAAGAGAATCTTGAGGGCGCGGTCGATCTCGATGCGCTTGGCTTCGGCTTCCGCTTCGATCGCGCTCGCGAGTCCGTGCACTTCCTGTGCGCCGCCGACGAGGTTGTCACCGCGGGTACGGATGCCGTCGAGGGCTTCGTTCACCTGGCGCAGCTGTGCGACCTGAGACTCAGCGCCGTGTGAGACTTCTTCAACTGCATCTGCGACTTCCCCAGCCGACGCCGAGATCTGCTTCGACGCCGAGGCGAGATCGCTAGCCGATTGAGCTACTTCGTCGGCGGTCTTCGCGGCTCCCGACGCAATCCGCGACAGTGCCATCGTCGCGTGGTTCATCGCGTCAGCCAGTGTGCGGAACTCGCCCGGCATTTCGCCTTCGGTTCGCTGCTGCAAATCACCGTGGCTCAGTTGGATCGCGTGCCTGACGAGTAGCCGCAGGGGACGGCCCACAGCCCGACCCGTTCTGATAACGATCATTATTGCGAGCAGCGTCGCGACGATGATGACTGATACCAGCAGTCTCGAGCGCGCAAGCGCCTGAGTGTGTAGCTCCGCCGACATCGCGGCGAGCTGTTGCGCGCGGGAATGTTCGAGACCGGTGAGCTGCTCGAGAAGGCCAGGTACCATCTTTCGCGCTTTTTGCGCTTCCGCGTGCGCCTCATCGAGGCGGCCGAGGTCGGTCAACCGGTGGGACAACGCAAAGGATGATTCCACGCGGGCCAGTGTCGTGTCGATCGCAACGGTGCGGGTGATCTGCTCGGCGAGCAAATCGCGTCGCGTGTTGAAATTGCGATGCAAACGGTGCGCTTCCCAGCCGAGGCGGCGGAATTCGGCATCGGACTTGGCATCCTGGTCGCTCAGATATGTGTTCGCAGCCTGAATCTCCTGCGTGACAACGTTCGAGAAATCGGACGCCTGTTTTGCATCCTGCTGCGCGTCAGCGAGAGTGTCGGATACCTGGCTCGCCATCCGGTTCATCGACGCCCAGCCGACCGCGCCCGCACCAAGGAGGAGAAGGATGAGGAAGGAGAACCCGACCGCCAGGACCTGGCGAATCGTGTGGAACTTGAATGGAAGCTTCACTTGGCCTCCGCGACGGTCAGCAGTCCATTGTGAATGCGGAAGACTTTGAAGCGCATGCCGACGGGGTCGCCGGTGTCTTCAAAAAACGCGGGACCGGTCAAGCCGACGTACGCGGTCTCACGATTGAGCGAGCGCAGATAGTCGCGAATGCCGCGACGATCGGCGCCCTTTTCCTTGAGTGCCTGCGCCACCAGCTTTGTCGCGTCATAAGCGAGCGCGGCGTGGGCATCGGGCGCTGCGTTGAACTTCTTCGTAAAGGCGGCGACAAACGCGCGCGCCGCGGGAGACGGATCTTCGGGCGTGAAGGACATGCCGATGTAGCTGCCTTCCGAGGTTGCGGTATCGGCCAGAATGCCCTGCCACCCGTCGCCACCGACGAAGATAGCGTTGAATCCCTGACGCTTTGCTTCCTGAAGAATCTTGAGGCCGGATGCCACGCGGCCAGCAACGAAGACGATCCTGGGCTTCCGGGTCTTGAGGTAGGCGATATAAGGCTCCGCGGTCGGAAGATCCGCATTGATCGGATCGAGGCTCAGAATGTCGCCGTGAAAGGAGCGGCGGAAAGAGTCGGCGAGTCCACGACCATAGGTGTTGTTTTCGTATAGCACCGCGACGCTCGCCGGCGAGCGCTGTGCAAATCTCGACGCGAAGTTCGCGAGGGCGATTCCGTTGAGGGAGTCACTCGAGATGATGCGGAATACCCAGCCCGAGATACCTGTGAGATCGGGCGAGGTGGCGCTCGTCGCAACTGCTGCGAGCTGCCCGTCATAAACCGGGGCGGCCGAAAGCATACCGGACGAGTTCACGTGGCCGATCACTGCGGAGATGGAACGGTTCGCTACGAAATCCTGGGCTATCTTCGCCGCTTTGGTACCGTCGCCCTCGTCGTCGCGAGTCACGAGGCGCAGCGGATGGCCGTTGATCCCACCGGCCTTGTTGATCTCTTCGACCGCCAGCTCGACGCCCTGGAGGTTCTGAAGTCCGTAACCTTGTTTCCAGGGTCCGGCTGCTCCGACAACGTACGGTGGCTTGATGCCAGCGCACGCGGCCAGCGCGAAAAGCGCGAGTGACGAAACGACTTTAAACGACAACTTCCCCCTCCCCTCGGTTCGGGCACTTCATGTCCCCCGAATTGACGAGGCCCAAGCTCGGCCGGTCACTCGTTTTGTGGAAATGATTCCGGGGCTGGCACCCAATCTGCCCCTATAGGCGTCAACTACGATTCTCGTATCGGAATAGCAGTGGCGGCGCGCGCGACTGCAGACAGGAGAGGGGACAGCGACAATGAAAGTCTTGGTGACAGGTGGCACCGGCGTGATCGGACAGGCGGCGGTCAACGTGCTGCTCGAGCAGGGACACACGATCCGGGTCCTTAGCCGAAACGCGGACGAAGACGCGCGTCAATGCCCGCAAGGCGTGGAGTGGTGGCCAGCGAGCATTTCCGAGCCGGACGCATTGCGGGGCTGCGCCGAAAACTGTGACCTGGTCCTCCATATCGCTGGGATCATGGAGGAATCGCCTCCACAAATCACCTACGAGAGCGTGAACCTCGAGGGCACGCGAACGATTGTCCGTGAGGCCGAGCGATGCAGAGTTGGCCGACTCATTTATTTATCTTCGTTGGGGGCGGAAGCCGGTACGTCGCCCTATCACCGCTCGAAGCGCCGCGCTGAGGAGATCGTGCGCGGCTTCGCCGGAGGCTGGATCATCCTCCGGCCAGGCAACGTCTATGGTCCCGGTGACGATGTCATCTCACTCCTTCTCACCATGGTCAGGACGCTGCCAGTCGTTCCAGTGGTCGGAAATGGTGACGACCGCTTCCAACCGGTTTGGGTGGAAGATCTGGCTGGCGCACTCGCCGAATCCGTGCGACGGACGGACCTCCATGGCCGCGTGCTGGAGGTCGCAGGTGAGGAGAAGACGACGCTCAACGAGCTGGTCGACAAGTTGAGCGACATCACCGGCCGCAGCCCCGCACGTATACCGGTTCCCTCGTTCCTCGCCAGTGCCGGCATCAGCATGGCCAGCCTCCTCGGCGTCAAGCTGCCCCTGACGGAAAGTCAGCTCACGATGCTGAGCGAAGGCAACGTGATCCGAACGCCCGGAGCCAACGCGCTGACGAGCGTCTTTCACATCAGACCGACCTCTTTGGAGAGCGGACTGAGGAAGCTCGCGGACTCGCTCCCAGAGCAGACGCCGGACAAAGGCGTCGGCGCGCTCAAGAGGAAGCGTTTCTGGGTTCTCATCGGCGGCAGCCGCCTGACCTCGGAAGAATTATTCGCGCGATTTCGGACCCGCTTCGGGGAGCTGACGCCGTTGCCAATGGATTTGCACGCCGAACCCGGTACACCGACGACGCTGGAGAAAGGGGCGACGATCACGATGGCGTTGCCGCTGCGAGGCAACGTCCAGGTTCGCGTTGAAAAACTGGCGCCGAGAGAGGCCACACTCGTCACCGTGGCCGGCCATCCGCTCGCGGGAGCGATTCGGTTCCTGTCGCGGCAGATCGCAGATCTCATTCGGTTCGAGGTTCAGGTATATGACCGCCCGGCGAACCTCGCCGACTGGTTGGTGATGAGAACCGTCGGTGACGGAATGCAGGCAAGGTCCTGGGAAAACCTGTTGCAGGCTATTGTCGGCGAGAGTGGCGGGGCAGCGGCATCGCCAATTCAGCACGACGAAACCTTCCTCGACGAGGACAAGGCCGAACGAGTCGAAGATTGGGTGAAGGCGCTGGTCATGGAGCGGAAACGTGCGCAACAAACCGCGACGCCGCCTGAGGCGAAACCCAGCGCAACAAGCCGCAGCAAGTCGCGGAAAACTGAGGCCCTCGAAGAGGACGCGATGCTTTAACAGGCATCCGGGAGCAACCTTGGCAACGGCCTGCGCTCTATCGTGCTACCTCTTGATCTTCCTCGCCGGCTGCGCCGGCGCCCCCAAGCCGGCGGCACTCTCGCCCGAAGCTGTTCGTTGCGACGGAGTTTCTGACAGCGTTTCGAAGTACGTGTCGACCGATGCTCTTCCTTTCGCGCACCTTGTCGGCAGTCCGCGCATCCTTCCGGCGCCCGCCGCGCTGCAACCCGGCGACAGCATCGCAATGGAGCTGGTCGTGCGACCGGATGGAGTCGCGGACACGAGCTCAGTGCAGATCATCGGGGCCAGCGATGCCCAGTTTCTTCGGGGCGCCATGCTGTTCGCAAAGGAGAGTCGTTTTACGCCCGCGCAAATCTCGGGTTGCAACGTCGTGAGCCGATATGACATCGTGGTCAGAGGTCGCCCGATTTCGCGATAACATCTTCTGACGCGCCGCGACCCCGTTTCACCGACCCCGCCGCCGCAATTGCTTAAAAGCAAAACCCCGGGCTCGATCGAGCGTCTTTAAATAGGACGGTCAGGTCTCCTGACCGTTGATCTCTTTTTCGGCCCGTTCCTCAAATCGCTGGATGGTGCAGGTGCGTCCAATCCTCCTACTCACTGCGGCTGTCATCGTCGCTGGCTCCCAGGCCCGCGCGCAGGAGGCGCGTGTCGAAGTGGTCGACGCCTCTACTGGCAGGCCGCTCGTGGGCGCCAACATCTCCCTCTTCGATTCCTTGGCGGTCGTTCCGTTGGGCGGCGGCTTTAGCGACCAGAACGGGCGGATGGATTTGCGCGCTCCTTCGCGCGGGCCGTACAGAATCCGGGCGGACAAGGTTGGCTACGATACGTGGACTTCCGTGCAGCTCCAGCTCGGCGATCGACCGATCAACGTGCGAGCGGGCATGGCCCTGACAAGAACGCCGGTTCCGCTGGTGTCTCGGAGCGAAACCGCCTGCCAGCAGCTCACGGGTCCGGGCACCTTGGCCGGTGATTTGTGGGTCGAGATGAAGAAAGCTCTGACGGCTAGCGCCACGACCGAAGCACAGGGGCTCGTCCCGATCGACGTCGATCTTTACGAGCGCGTACTCGATCGAAATCTCGCGGTTGTCTCCGAGCGAGCGGAACAGCGCGCCCGGATTTCGCGGCGCCCCGTAACGGGCATCTCCTGGGATCAACTCGATTCGACCCGTCGCGGCGAGGGCTCGAACAGCGACGTCTACCGGGCCCCGGACGCGGCGACGATTCTGTCGGATCAATTCGTAAAATCTCATTGTTACGCGGCGATTCGCGGCTACGGTCCGGAGACGGGCCTGACCGGACTCGAGTTCAAGCCGGCTCGCGTTGGCGGGCTGCCTGAAGTGGCGGGAGTCCTGTGGCTCGACCCGAGAGGGAACACGCTCCGCGCGCTCAACTTCGATTACGTCAATCTTCCGATTCCATTGCGCATTGCGCGGACGACCGGTCGAGTAGAATTCCAGCAGCTACCAGGCGGGCAGTGGATCGTCCCCCGCTGGTATATCAGGATGCCTCGCATCGCACGAGTGACATCAACGGATGTCGGATCGCCGACCGTGTCGCGCGATAGTCTGGTGGGATATCAGGAAGTCGGAGGAGTCGCGCGTCTGGCGGGAACTCCCGCTCCACCGACGAGCGGAAATTCGGCAGGAGCCGGGTCCCCCCTCGGGCGTGATGCCGCAGCCGCTTCCGGCAACGCACCGGGAGCGGATTCACCTGCCGCCGCGAACCAGTCGCTTCTCGTGGGAATCGTTTACGATAGCTCGAGCGGAAGAGCCCTCAGCGGCGTCCAGATCTCGACTGGTGGCGGGCGCTTCAAGACCGTCACGAACTCGGGCGGTCGATACGAGCTGCCTATCAGTGGAGCGCTCAATGACACGATCGTCTTCGAGCATCCGCGTCTTCGTCTGCTGCGTGTGTCGGAGCGCGTGCAGTCCATCTCGCTGCCGGCTGGCGCGCGCGGTCAGGCGTCTCTGATCGTCCCGTCGTATGGAGCGCTGCGCAAGAGCATCTGTGGACTGAACGAAACCGGAACCGAAGCGCAGGGCCTTATGGCCGGCTATGTGAGGGACGCGGCTGGAAGGCCGGTGCCCAGGGCGCACGTCTGGGCCAGCTGGGAAATATTGTGGGTCGAACAGAACGGGCGACTCGTATCGACCAATCAGCAACGCACGGTCGAAACCGATTCGAACAGCGACGGATCTTACCTGATGTGCGGGTTTACGCGCGGAGCGCAGGTCACGGCGAAAGTCGGGATCGCTGGCAAGAACACCGTTCAGGAAAGACTCCTCGTTCCCCCCAGCATGGTGCTCGAGCACGACTTCCAGCTCGGCGCGCGTTAGAGCCGGGATCTAATCTCCGGTAGGAACTATCCCGGCTCCTTCTACCATCAGGATGATCGCGCGCTCGGGCGCGCGAGTGCGGTGGACGACCCCTTTTGGAACGACGAATCCCTGACGCTCACTCAGTTCGACCGTCCGTTTCTCGAGATCGACAAAGAACTTCCCCTCGACGACGTAAAAGAATTCCTCCAGATCGTCGTGCTTGTGCCAGTGATATTCGCCCTGAACGACGCCAAGCCGAACGACCGAGTCGTTGACTTTGCATAGCGTCTGATTGTACCAGCGGTCTCGTACCGCGTCGACGAGGGCTGGAAGGTCGATGACCTCCAGCGGCGGATATCTTATGTCGAGGTGCGTCGCGTAAGAGTACGTCGGCGGCATGGTCTAGCTCCTCTCTCGGGGTGATGGCGATAACGAGCGCTCTTGCCAGCATTACTGGCTGGAATGTGAAGCTGGAGTTGGCCCGCGATCACTGCCGAACCTCCCGCTGCAGCACTCGAAAGTACTGAGTCCACGGTCCAACCGCCGCAGTGTACTCTCTGGCCATCGTTCGCGTGATCTGTGCGATGTGCGACGTGTCGTGCACGACCCACGTCGCGAGCAGCTGTCGCATCGTCACCGTGCCGAGCTCCGGATGCTCGCCCGTAAGCTCCAGATCCTTGTCCTTCAGGTTCCAGCCGCGAAGCGTCGCCACGTTGCCGGCGCGCAGCTGCTCGAATTCCTCCAGCCTGTCGCGCAGCGGACGATCTGACTTCAGCTCGGCGAACCGATCGAACGGGTCGAAGCGACGGTAGCTCTCCTGCTTCAGAATGATTCGCGCGCGCGGAATCCAGTCTGTCCGCTCGCCGTGAATGAGGTGGCCGACGATCTCGCCCGGACTCCACGCATCAGGACCTTCACGCGCGGCAATCCATCCTTCAGGCAGCTCGCCGAGCAGCGTCGAGAGTACAACCGGCGTCCTCTCCAGCACGGGAATGGCATCTTCAAGCCGGAACTCCATCTTTGTCTCCTTGGGTCTCTGCGGAATCATACGTCGTGCGGCGTCCATCAACTACTTTTCGCTGAGCGCGAACGGTTTCGCGGCCCCTTGCCGCGTAGTCCGCGGCCACTCTAAAGGAGATTTGATGACCGCACGATCGATCCTGCGTTTCGTTCTTCCAATGGTTCTTTCCGTGGCACCGCTGTCATCGCGCGCGCAGACGACGGTCGCGAAGCCTCCCGAGCGTGCCGTGCGGCGCGACATCCCGATGACGAGGATGATTCAGCGCGCCTTCGCGGCGAACACGCGGGATTCCACGGGCCGGCCTGGCCGGAACTACTGGCAGTTGTGGACCGATTACAGGATCAACGCGAGGCTTGATCCAACGACGTCGATCATCACAGGGCGCGAGACGGTCACAATCCGCAACAACAGCGATTCGACGATGCGGTCAGTCGTGCTGCGACTCGATCAGAATTTCTTTTTGCCCAACGTTCCGCGGCTCGAGGCGGCGAGCGAGCTCACCGATGGGATGCAGATCACGCGGCTCGTCGCCAATGGTCAGGCTATCGACGTCGGCGACACTCTCGGCGCGCAGCTGCCTGGGTCTCCACGCCGCTCGGCCCCGATCGCGACGATCCTCAGGAATACCTCCGCTCGCATCCCGCTTGCGACTCCGATTGCGCCGCACAGCGCGGGAACTCTCGAGGCGGACTGGCGATTCCGCGTGCCGCGCGCCGACAATGGTAGGGGAGAGCGAATGGGTCGCTGGGCGGACACGCTCTATCAAGTCGCACAATGGTACCCGCGCGTCGCGGTCTTCGACGACCTGCGGATGGGTTGGGACACCGAGCCGTATCTCGGTCCGGCGGAGTTCTACAACAATTACGGACATTTCGATGTGAGCATCGATGTGCCGGCGGGTTGGATCGTCGGCTCGACTGGCGTGCTCCAGAATCCGACGGAAGTTTTGACGCCGACTGCGCGGGAGCGACTCTCGCACGTACTGGACTCCGACTCGATTCGCTCCATCGTCTCCTCCGCGGA
>DASWDV010000302.1:0-12727 GCA_036395075.1 Gemmatimonadaceae bacterium
CCCAGGGCGCCGATCGATCCGTATCTGCGCGCGCAACAGGAGTTCGCGCGAATCGACGCGCGGCGATTGTTGGAGGACGATAAAGCGTCGGAGTACTACGCAGCGATGGTAGACGTTGCGCGCGAGTATCTCGCGGCGCGAGTCCCGGGCGTGAGACGCTCCGACACGAGCTCCGAGCTACTGCGAACGATGAAACCGCACGAGGGAGTGGAAACCGAGTTGCCGCGACTGCTCGATCGCAGCGACCTCGTAAAGTTCGCGCAAGCGCGAGTTTCGGCGGCAGAAGCGAGGGACGCGGGGCTCGCGCTCAGGACAATCGTTGACCACGTCGAGGCGAGAACCAACCCCGAATCGGTACCGGCGAAGCGAGCGGCCGCAGCAAAAGAGCGTGCCGCGTGAGCGTTTTCGGCTTGTTCGAGTTTTACACGCCCGAAGCGCTCTGGTTGCTGCTCCTGCTGCCAGCGTGGTGGCTATGGAGAATGGTTCGGCGAAAGGACGCTATCGTCTTCTCGCGCACGTCGGTGCTCTCCAGCGGACCCCACGTTGGCGGTTGGGTACCTCCGGCGATCTTCACGCTGCGAAACATTGCGCTCGCGTGTTTCATCGTCGCCCTCGCTCGACCGCGGTCGGGGGCGCACACCGAAACGCATACCAGCGAAGGGATCAACATTGTGCTTGCGATCGATCTCTCCAGCTCCATGCTGGCGCTCGACTTTCGCCCGAACAATCGGATCGAGGTGGCCAAGGACAAGGTGAAGCAGTTCATAGCTCGACGCACATCGGATCGCATCGGCGTCGTGGCCTTCGCCGGTGAGGCGCTGACTCAGGTCCCGCTTACGACCGACTATCCGGTCGTCATGCAAGCCGTCTCGAACCTCCAGGCGGGCCAGCTCGAAGACGGAACAGCAATTGGAAATGCGATCGCAACTGCGGCCAACCGCCTGCGTGACGCGCCCGGAAAATCGCGCGTGCTGATCCTTCTAACCGACGGCGTGAACAATCGCGGGAGTATCGACCCGCTCGTCGCCGCAAAGGCGGCTGAAGCGTATGGGATCAAGATTTACGGCATCGGTGTCGGGACCGTGGGGATGGCGCCCGTGCCGGTCGGACGCAACGCCGCTGGCGGGTTGCGCTACGAGTACCAGCCAGTCGAAATCGATGAACGGTTGCTGAGCAACATTGCGCGGATGACGGGCGGGAGGTACTTCCGTGCGCGCGACGCGGCAACGCTTCAGAACATCTACGCCTACATCGACCAGATGGAGCGCGCCCCAGTTCATTCGAGCACCGTAGTTCGGTACAGAGAACTTTATAGGTGGCCCTTGACGCTCGGACTGCTCGCTTTGTTCGCGGAGCTGGGAATCGTCGCGTGGAAGGCGCCGCTACCATGATGATCTCGGATTATCTGCGCTACATCCAATGGCCGTGGGCATTGGCGCCTGCGATCGCGTTGCCATTTCTGACGGCGCTGCTGGTCCGATGGGGTTTGCAGGCGCGCTCCGCACGTCTGGCGCGACTAGGCACTCCGTCCATGATCTCCCGCCTTGCGCCGTCGATCACAGAACAGCGCACCTGGTCGGCGGCATTGCGCGCGGGGCTCGCGACTTTGCTGATTGGCCTCGCGCTTGCCGGCCCGCGCTGGGGCGTCGAGCAGACTGTCGTCAAGCAGCAGGGAGTAGACGTTGTGCTCGCGCTCGATGCGTCGCTTTCGATGCTCGCGACCGACGAGAAGCCAAGCAGGCTGCAGGCGATGAAGCAGGAGATCAACCGGTTGCGGGATCTGTCCCCCGGCGATCGCTTCGCACTTCTCGCTTTCGCGGGGCGCAGCTACATCCTCACGCCGCTGACCGTCGACAATAGCGCGCTGGACCTTTTCCTCCAGAACCTGGATCCATCAATCGTCGGACAAGGCGGCAGCTCACTCGCCAGTGCCCTGCGCCAGGCGACCAACCTCCTTGCGCTCAACACTTCTCAAGGCGACAAGGCGATCATCCTGATGAGTGACGGCGAAGGATTCGACAATCCGGACGAGGTGCTGACCGAGGCGCATCGGGCAGCGGCGATGGGATTCACTATCATCACGGTCGGATTCGGGACGCCGGAAGGGTCTACGATTCCAGTCGTGGAGAATCGCGTTGTGACACAGAAGCGCGATCAGAATGGAAATATCGTGGTAACGCACTACGATCCCGCGCTGCTAAAAGCGATTGCCACTGAAGCGAAAGGTGTCTTCGTCGACGCCCGGACTCCGGATAAAGCGGGCAAGATCCGTTTCGCTCTCAACGCTCTGCACGCGAACCCCCGCTCTGTGGTCTCGGGTGAAAATCTCGGGACGCAATTCCAATGGTTCGTGCTGGCAGCGCTGCTTTTATTGACGCTTGACACGTTTCTGCAAACGAGGCGGCGCCGGCGGAAGGCGGTCGCCGCCGCGGCGACCACCGCGGCGATGCTGTTACTTACCGTATCGTGCCGAAGAGCGCCGGAGCGCGACAAGAAAGCAATCGCATTTTACAATGCCGGAACGAAGCTCCTGGTTCGTGATTCGCTCGTCCCCGCGATTCCGCCTCTCACCCGCGCGTCGGATTCGAAGGATCCGGAAGTCCGGCATCACGCGCGTTTCAACCTCGGCCTCGACTACCTCGTCCAGGGGCGTCGCGCGAAAGACTCCGCCGACGTTCCACTCGACAGCGCCCTCTATCGCTACAAACAGATTCTCGAAGTCGCCGTCGCGGATTCGGACGCGAGATGGAATTACGAGTTGGCCCTCCGGCAGAAGAAAGGCGGCGGAGGCGGAGGGGGTGGTGGTGGCGGTGGCGGCGGTGGCGGCGGACAGAGCAAAACCCCGAGTCCTTCGCCTGCTCAGAGTCAGAATCAAGCGCCCGCTCCGAAGCCTGTGCCCGGGATGACGCCACAACAGGCGGAAGCCGTCCTCAACGCGGCCGAGGATAAGGAGACCGACGTTCAGGGACAACACCAGAAGAAAAACGTCCCGGCTCCGCCGCGCGGCAAGGATTGGTAACTTCGGTGGGATGCCGTTGATCTCAATTCTTCCCAGCGCTGTTGCGGACCAGATCGCGGCGGGAGAAGTGGTCGAGCGCCCGTCTTCCGTCGTCAAAGAGCTGGTCGAAAACGCGCTCGATGCCGGTGCCACCGCGATCGAAGTCTCGCTCGAGGACGGGGGCCGCAAGCTCGTTCGAGTCAGCGATGATGGATCGGGGATGTCCGACGAAGATCTACCGCGCGCACTCGCCCGTCACGGAACTTCGAAAATCAGAACGGCGTCCGACCTTGTCGGCGTTTCAACTTTTGGGTTCCGGGGCGAAGCGCTTCCCGCCATTGCGTCAGTTTCTCAATTCGAGATAGAAACGTCAGCCGGCGACGGTGAAGGGACCGCCATCAAAGTTACCGGCGGACACATCTCACGCCCGGAGCGAATCTCGAGGCGTCGCGGCACGACAGTCTCTGTACGCCAATTGTTCTACAACGTGCCGGCCAGGCTCAAATTTCTACGCAGCGCCCGCTCCGAATGGCGGAGCGCGATCGAGTCGCTTACCGGGCTGGCGCTCACGCATCCGGGCGTGCGCATCCATGTGTCGCACGACGGGAAAAACGCTCTCACGTTGCCGCCGGTCTCGAGCGTGCGCTCGCGCCTCGGCGCCATCTGGGGTGGACGATACGCGGAAGACCTGCTCGATGTAGACGATGTTGCCGGCCCGATTCACACCAGTGGACTTGTGCAGCGACCTGCTGATGTGGGCACGTCGACGCGACGCGTCTTTCTTTCGATCAATGGCAGGGCCGTGCGCGACGCGGGGATCGCGCGCGCCGTAGAGGCTGCTTACCGGTCTACCATCGTCGCTGGCGTGCGGCCGTCCTTCTTCCTGGACGTCACCGTTCCTGCCGACTCCGTCGATGTGAACGTACATCCCGCCAAGGCGGAGGTTCGCTTTCGCGACCGCTGGACGATCGAGCGCGCCGTCGAGACGGCGGTGAGGAGGGCGCTCGGGACGCTCGACAGCGCGGCGTCCTTTGGATATCGTGGCCAGCCATTCGTGTTCCGACCCGCCGACGCGCGGCCGAATCCTGGAGCGGAGATCCTTCGTAGCAGCGCCGACGGTGGCTCGCCATTTTTTTTCAGCGATCCGGTTACCAGCGAGGACGGTCACCGGGAAGAGGCCAGCGTAATAACGGAGGTCAGCGCCCCGCAGACGATCCCGCCACTCTTTCAATTGCGCCGTACGTACATCGCCTTCGAGCACGAGGACGGGCTCGTCCTCATCGACCAGCACTCCGCGCACGAGCGTGTTCTCTACGAGCAGTTCATGGGAACGCTGGAAAGCGGCGCCGCACCAGCGCAGCGCCTGCTTCTGCCGCTCACGCTTCATCTCGGTCCGGCTGAGGGTGAAGCGTTCGACGCGAACCGTGACTATCTGGAGCGCATTGGCTTTGAGGTCGAAGGCTTTGGCGGCCACACGCTCATTGTGAACACTGTCCCGATGCCACATCCGCGTTTCGACGCCGAGCGATGCTTGCGCGAGACCCTGGATGCGCTGACGGGAGATCGCGTCGCCGGCGCCGCGGCCAAACACGAACGGCTTGCCGCAACCGTCGCCTGCAAGGCGGCGATCAAAGCAGGTGACGAGCTTTCTCAGGGTGAGATGCGGTCGCTCTTCGCGGCGCTGCGCGACACTATCCTGCCCGCTCACGACGTGCACGGGCGCTCGACCATTGTTCATCTCACCTGGGACGAGGTAGAACGGCGTTTTGGACGAAGATAAGCTGCGAATCATTTGCGGACCGACCGGCTCCGGAAAATCCGCCATCGCGATGCAGCTCGCGGAAGCCTACGACGCGGCGATCGTCAGCGCGGATTCGCGCCAGATCTACTGTTATTTCGACATTGGCACCGCGAAGCCAACGCGCGAAGAGTGCGCTCGTGTAACGCACTACGGCGTCGACGTCGCGGAACCAATCGAGCGATATTCGGCGGCGCGGTGGGCGAGCGAAGCGGACGAGTGGATCGAGAGCGCGGCGGAGATCGAAAAGGTACCCATAGTCGTAGGGGGAACCGGGCTTTACATCAAAGCTCTCGTCGAACCGCTATACCAACAGCATGAAGTAGATCCCATACTACGCGCGCGGCTCGAGCAGGAGCTCGAGGAAAAAAATGTCAGCGACCTGCGCCGGTGGTGCGCGCAACTGGATCCAGCTCGGGCACACCTCGGTCGGACCCAGCTTTTGCGCGCGATCGAGACAGCTGTACTGTCCGGTGCCCGTATCAGCGAGCTGCACGCCGAGCACAGGGCAGCCCTCGCGAAGGCAGCGCTCGCTCGCAATAGCGCAACGCGGCAGCCGTCATATCTGCTCGTTGATCCAGGGCCCTCCCTCGCCGTCAGGATCGAAGAGCGCGTCGAACGCATGCTCAGGTCCGGGTGGCCGGACGAAGTTCGCGAGCTGATACGCACTGTTCCTTCCGACGCGCCAGCGTGGAAGGCGAGCGGCTACGCAACGATTCGCGACCATATCGAAGGGCGGCTCGATTTGTCAACCGCACGAGAGCGGATCATTATTGAGACGCGACAATACGCTAAACGCCAGCGCACGTGGTTCAGACATCAGCTGCCGCCGGCGGCGGTCACTCCGGTAAATCCTGAAGATTCTCGAGCCCGCGCGATCGTGCGAGAGTGGTGGGAGAGGGCTGAGTGAAGATTGGCATCACCTGTTATCCGACGTACGGCGGATCTGGCGCCGTCGCGACCGAGCTCGGCATCGCACTGGCCGACCGCGGGCACGAAGTCCACTTCATTACCTATCGGCAGCCGTTCCGGCTCCCGTCGTTCCTGCCGCGCATCTTCTTCCACGAAGTCGACGTCGGCCGGTATCCACTGTTCGAATTCCCGCCGTACGACCTCGCCCTTGCCGTGCGAATGCACGAAGTCGTACGCACCCACGGACTGCAGCTGCTGCACTGCCACTACGCGATCCCGCACGCCACAAGCGCGTGGATTGCGCGCGAGATGCTGCGCGAGACCGGTGAAAACGTCCAACTGATCACCACGCTTCACGGAACGGACATCACGATCGTCGGCCAGGATCCGTCCTTCTATCCCATCACCAAATTCTCCATCGAAAAGTCGGACCGCATTACGGCGGTCTCGCAATATCTCTCCGAGGAAACCTGTCGCGCGTTCGGCTGCGAAGGGCTCGATGTCGAGGTGATTCACAACTTCATCGATCCCGACATCTACGACCGGGAGAAATATCCGCCCCTTTTAAAGAAAGAGTTTGGAATTTCGAAGCCGATCCTGATGCACGTCTCCAATTTCCGCAGCGTCAAGCGCGTTCGCGATGTGATACGGATTTACGCGGAGGTGAATCGCGAGCTGCCGAGTGTGCTCGTGATGATCGGCGACGGACCGGACCGACCCGCGGCCGAAGAGGAGGCCCGGGTATTGGGGGTCGAAGAATCGGTTTCCTTCCTCGGGAAGCTCGAGCAGATCGCGCCGCTTCTCGCCGCGGCAGACCTGTTCCTCCTTCCCAGTCAGAGCGAGTCCTTCGGCTTGAGCGCTCTCGAGGCGTTGGCGAGCGGCGTCCCGGTTATCGGAACGAACGCCGGTGGCCTTCCGGAAGTCGTTCGTGACGGCGAGACAGGGGTCCTCTGTGGCGTCGGCGATGTTCCAGGAATGGCAGCCGCGGCGCTGGAGATTCTGCAAAACAAGAAACGCTGGTCAGAAATGAGCACGCTCGCGGCGGCCGACGCCCGCGAGCGATTCTCTCGTGACGCCATCGTCACCAAGTACGAGTCGCTTTACCGCACATCACTCCCGGCCAACAAATCATGACACCGCTACAGGCGATCGCGCTTGGCATCATTCAGGGACTCTCGGAGTTTCTTCCGATCAGCAGCTCCGCGCACCTCACGCTCGCGCCGTGGCTCTTCGGGTGGGAAGATCCGGGCCTGGCTTTCGATGTCGCTCTTCATTTCGGGACGCTTCTGGCGGTGCTTTGGTATTTTCGCCTCGAGTGGCTACAGCTTATCAAGGCTGCATTCGGCATCATCAGAACCGGACGGATCGAAACCCCTGAGAAGCGCCGCGTGATATACCTGATCGTGGCAACCATTCCCGGCGCAATAGGCGGTTATCTGCTCCAGTCGCGGGCCGAGTCGGCGTTCCGGAGCCCGCAGATAATCGCGATCGCGCTGATCGTCATGGGACTCGTCTTGTGGGCCGTCGACAAGGCCGTCGACCAACGCCGCATACTCGGCGAAATGCGGTGGGTCGATGCGCTCCTGATTGGATTGTCGCAGGTGATCGCCTTGATCCCAGGCGTTTCCCGGTCGGGGTCCACTATTACCACGGCGCGCGGGCTCCGCTTCGATCGCGAGAACGCGGCCGAATTCAGTTTTCTGATGAGCATGCCGATCATCGCCGCGGCGGTCGTCCTTGAAGGTCCGAAAGCCCTTCACGAAAGCGGTCTCACGAACGAGCTGATGTCTGGCGTTGTCGCCTCAGCGATCAGCGGCTGGCTGGCGATCTCGATTCTCATGCGCTACGTGAGCAGGCACAGCTACGGAATTTTTGCGGTGTACCGCGTGCTGCTCGGAGTAGCGGTGCTCGCGGTGATTTATTTCCGTGGGTAGCGCGCTGCGCTTCGATGGCGCGACGGAGATCGAGCTCGCCGGGATGCTCGATCTCCCGCGTGTAGCGCTGCTCGAGTCGACGACTTCGACGCTGGATGTCGCCCACCAACTCGCCGGCGACGGAGCTCCGGCGGGGACCCTCGTAATCGCCAATGAGCAGACGGCAGGACGCGGCCGGGGGGGGAAGAGCTGGCAGTCGAGCCCGGGAGCCGGACTCTGGCTCACCCTCATTGAACGCCCGGCCGAAAGCTCCGGGCTTGGCGTCCTCTCGTTGCGTGTCGGCTTGGCAGCCGCGGAGGCACTTGATCGTTTCGCATCGGAGCCGATCAGACTCAAATGGCCGAACGATCTTTACGTCGATCGCGGCAAGCTCGCGGGCATCCTGGTCGAAGCGAGATGGCGCGAGCAGGCGGTCGAGTGGGTCGCGATCGGACTTGGCGTGAATGTGAAAGCTCCGGATAACATCGAAACGGCGGCGGCGCTCGACGTCGGCACCAGCAGACTGGATGTCCTTCTGGAGCTGGTTCCGGCGATTCGCATCGCCGCGCGCTCCAGCGGTCCGCTGCTCATCGAAGAGATGGAAGAGTTCGATGCCCGAGACATCGCGCGCGGGCGCGTCTGTGTCGAGCCCGCGCTCGGTCGCGTAGCCGGAATCACTCCGACCGGCGAGTTACTCGTAGCACTCGCCGACTCGGTCGCTCCCTTCCGATCCGGATCACTGGTGCTTCAGGATGCGCAATGATCGTTGTCTTCGACGTCGGGAATTCTGAGATCACGGTTGGCGTTTTCGACGCGGAAGATCTCGTCTCGCACTGGCGGCTGACCACCGCTGCGCCGCGAACCGCTGACGAACTAGCGCTTCTCATCCGCTCGCTAACGGGGCCCGAGATCGCAACGCCCGGCGGCGTCGACGGGTCGGCGATCTGCTCCGTCGTGCCCGCCATAACCCCGATGCTGGCGGAAGCATGCGCGATGTGCTTCGGAACCAAGCCGGTTATGATCGATGGCCGGGCAAAGCTGCCGATCAAGCTCGACGTCGAAGAGCCACTCACGGTCGGGGCGGACCGCATCGCGAACACTCTGGCAGCGAGCCGCATCCACAAGAGAGATGCAATCGTCGTCGATCTTGGCACCGCCACTACGTACGACTGCATCACCGCCGACGGCACCTTCCTTGGCGGAGTCATTCAGCCCGGGATCATGATTTCCGCGGATACCCTCTTCCGGCGGACCGCCCAGCTTCCGGCAACCGATATCATCCCGCCGAAGAAAGTCATCGCCCGCCGAACCGACGAATGCATCAGGGCGGGGGTGCTTTATGGGGCGGTCGATTCGATCGATGGCATTGTCCGTCGGATCAAGAAAGAGTGGCCGAGCAAGTCACAGCCGATCGTCATCGCGACTGGAGGCATGGCTGAAGCGATACGGCCATACTCCACGGAGTTGGAGCTGGTTGACCCTTTCCTGACGCTGAAAGGAATCAGGATCGGTTACGACCTCCTGGCTTAGCTCGAAAAGGTCCAGTCCGGGCCCTGATCCGCTGCCCGAGGGCGTCGGCAGGCATTGTCGCTTGACTCAAGCACCCCAGTGGGCTTAACTTGGGGTCTTAGCACTCACTACGGTCGAGTGCTAACAGCACACCACCCTACCCAGCCACTTATTCCAGCAGAAGGGCAGCTAACTATGGCCACGAAAACTCAAACAAGCATGAAGGTCGCTCCTCTCGCCGATCGCGTCGTCGTACGACCGGTGGATATCGACCAACCCCAGATGCGCGGCGGGCTCTACATCCCCGACACCGCCAAGGAGAAGCCGACCGTTGGCGAAATCATCGCCGTCGGACCCGGCAAGTTCGAAGAGGGCAAACGCATTCCGATGGAGCTGAAAGTCGGTGATCGCGTTTACTACGGTACTTACTCCGGAACCAAAGTATCGATCGATGGAGAGGACCACGTCATCATTCGCGAGTCTGACGTTCTCGCGGTAATCGAAAGCTAACCCGACACCCAAAAGAGCGAAAACATGGCAGCCAAAGAACTACACTTTAACACCGACGCCCGCGCGGCTCTCAAGCGCGGCGTTGACCAGCTTGCCGAGGCGGTCAAGGTCACACTTGGCCCGAAGGGACGAAACGTCGTCATCGACAAGAAGTTCGGTGCACCGACCGTCACCAAGGACGGCGTCACCGTCGCCAAGGAGATTGAGCTTTCGGATGCGCTCGAGAACATGGGCGCGCAGATGGTCAAGGAAGTCGCGACCAAAACCAGCGATCTGGCTGGTGATGGAACCACCACCGCGACCGTCCTGGCCCAGGCGATTTTCCGCGAAGGCCTCAAGAACGTCACCGCTGGCGTGAACCCGATGGCGCTCAAGCGCGGAATCGAGGCAGCCGTCGCCGCGGTGGTCGAAGACCTCAAGAAGATGAGTGTCCCCACTAAGGGAAAGAAAGAGATCGCGCAGGTTGGATCCATCTCCGCCAACAACGACAAGGAGATCGGTGATCTGATCGCCGAGGCGATGGAGAAAGTCGGCAAGGACGGCGTCATCACCGTCGAAGAGGCCAAGGGCCTCGAGACGACGCTCGAGACTGTTGAGGGAATGCAGTTCGATCGCGGTTATCTCTCGCCGTACTTCGTGACCGATCCGGAGAAGATGGAAGCGGCGCTCGAGGACGCGCTGATCCTGATTCACGACAAGAAAATCTCGTCGATGAAGGATCTCCTTCCGATCCTCGAGAAGGTTGCGCAGATGGGCAAGCCGTTGCTCATCATCGCCGAGGACATCGAAGGCGAGGCTTTGGCGACGCTCGTTGTCAACAAGCTTCGTGGCACGCTCCGCGTCTCGGCGGTCAAGGCTCCCGGCTTCGGCGATCGCCGTAAGGCGATGCTCGAGGACATTGCGATCCTCACTGGCGGACAGGTGATCTCGGAGGAAGTCGGATTCAAGCTCGAGAATGCTGTCGTCACCGATCTCGGACGCGCCAAGCGAATCGTCGTCGACAAGGAGAACACGACTTTGATTGATGGCCAGGGCGACGAGGACAAGATCAAGGGACGGATCGAGGAGATCAAAGCAGCGATCGAGAAGACCACGTCCGACTACGATCGCGAGAAGCTCCAGGAGCGTCTTGCCAAGTTGTCGGGCGGTGTCGCGGTGATCAACGTCGGCGCGGCGACTGAGAGCGAGATGAAGGAGAAGAAAGCTCGCGTCGAGGACGCGCTGCATGCAACGCGCGCCGCGGTAGAAGAGGGCATTGTGCCGGGCGGCGGAGTTGCGCTGGTTCGCGCGCAGAAGGCGCTCAAGACACTGAAGCTCGCCGAAGCTGACGAGCAGATCGGTGTCGACATCATCCGTCGCTCGCTGGAAGAGCCGATGCGCATGATCGTCCAGAACGCCGGTGGTGAAGGCTCAATCGTTGTCGAGAAGATCCGGCAGTCGAAGGAGACCAACTACGGCTACAACGCGCTCACCGACGAGTACGAGGATCTGGTCGCGGCCGGCGTCATCGACCCGACCAAGGTCACCCGCACTGCGCTGCAGAACGCGGCGTCGATTGCGGGTCTTCTGCTTACGACCGAAGCATTGATCGTCGAGAAGAAGGAGCCTGCGCAGGCCGGTGCCGGCGCAGGCGGTGCCCCAGGCGGTATGGGAGGCATGTACTAGCCTCTAGCTTGGGCGAGAGATCGGCGGGAGTCGCAATTGCGACTCCCGCTTTTTTTTGCAGCCTTGACCAATCGAGTCGGGCGAGATATTATGCCGATACAATCGAAGTCACTGTGGTCATTTGCCGCGTATTGCAGCCACGTTAAATAAATGCTAAAAAGCGAGGAACGCCCGCGGCCTCACAGCCTCGGGCGTTCTGCTTTATGCGCGGAGTCCATTAACCAGGAAAACCATGGCTCCCCAGCAGCAGTTGAAAGTCGGCGCTCCGTCGGGAACGCACCTACCCCTCGAGCCGCGAACTTTCCCTCCCCAACGCGCCTTCCGCCACCCCGCCGCATTTTCTCCCTTCGAGCCAAATGGCGGCAACGATCTTCGCACCATCCGCGTTGCTCTCGCGGGATGCGGCGTGGTGGGTGGCGGGTTTGTACGCCTTCTCCACGAATCCGGTTCCGCGATTGCCTCCCGGTTCGGCGTCCACTTTTCACTTTCGCGCGTGCTCGTTCGCGACCTGGCCCGCGAGCGAAACGTTCCCCTCGACTCGCACCTCTTCACGAACGATCTGGACTCTTTCCTTGCCGAGGACGCGGACGTAGTCATCGAAGCGGTCGGCGGCAACGAACCAGCTCGAACGATCGGGGCCACGACGTTGGCGCGCGGGAAAAAATTCATCACCGCCAACAAGGAGCTGGTCGCTTCTCACGGCGACATTCTTTCAGGACTGGCTCGCGACAACGAGACGGCGCTCGATTTCGGCGCGGCGGTCGGTGGAAGCGCGCCTGTCATCTCGACGCTGCGTGATCTGGTCGGCGCATCGACGCCGCTTTCGGTGCGCGGAATACTCAACGGCACCTCGAATTACGTGATCTCGCAGCTCGAGCGCGGCGTGAGCTTCGAGTCTGCTATCGAGTCTGCATGCCTTCGCGGTCTCGCCGAGTCGGACTGCACACGCGATCTGGATGGGAGCGACCTCGCTGCAAAGCTGGCAATTGTCGGGTGGATCGCGTATGGCATTCAGCCAGGTGCTCTCATCGTTCGTCGCACGTCACTTCTTCCGGGTCTCGAGCAGCTCGTTCGGTTCGCCGCGCTCGCCGGTGGCAGAGTTCGATTCATCGGAGAGTGTACGCAGCTTGGCGGTCACCGCGTTGCCGCCGCCGTCGAACCGGTCGTCTTCGCTCCTGACAGCGCCTTCGCGCGCACAGTCCTCGAGGAGAATAGGGTAGAGGTCGATCTTGGATGGACATCTCCGC
Organism: Gemmatimonadaceae bacterium; assembly: GCA_036395075.1. Classification (GTDB taxonomy): domain Bacteria; phylum Gemmatimonadota; class Gemmatimonadetes; order Gemmatimonadales; family Gemmatimonadaceae; genus UBA4720. Next base: position 12,553 of record DASWDV010000302.1, read on the forward strand.
TCAGCGTGTCCGGACCGGGGGCGGGTGCCGCGCCAACCGCCGCGGCGATACTCAGCGACCTTCTCCGAGATTCCCGTCCGCCCAATGACCGGGGCAGAGTGGCAGCACAATTCATTTCGTCGCCAGACACGCGCAAGCATCGCTGGCTAGTTGCAGGCAGGTTGTCGGTGTCGGC
>DASWDV010000303.1:0-8502 GCA_036395075.1 Gemmatimonadaceae bacterium
GAATCAGTACCTACCGGTGCTCGGGAAGATTGCGCAGTTCTCGAAGGAACCCGACGTACCCGAGCGCCTGCTCAAGTTGAAGCAGCCGCGGGAGTTCATGCAGTTGCTCGAAGAGAAAAGCCTCTGAGCCGAAGAAACGGAAAACTGAAGACTACCTGCTAGGTGCGGTGTGCGTGCCGGCTTTTGGCTACGGGCCGTCTCTCGGTGCATTTCGAGGCTAGCCCGCAGCTTCCAGCCGGGCCGCTGAAAGCCCCCGGCAGGTAGTCTTCAGTTGCCGTTAATCAGTTACTCCCACTCGATGGTCGCGGGCGGTTTTGAGCTCACATCGTACACGACCCGATTGATCCCTTTCACCTGATTGATGATCCGGCTCGAGATCCGCGCGAGCACGTCGTGCGGGAACGGGTACCAGTCCGCCGTCATACCATCGGTACTCGTCACTGCGCGCAGTCCGAGAACGTTCTCGTAGGTTCTCTCGTCCCCCATGACTCCGACGCTGCGAACGGGAAGTAGTACCGAGAACGCCTGCCAGATTTCGTCGTAAAGGCGAGCCTCGCGAATCTCCTCGAGGTAAATCGCGTCGGCGGCGCGCAGCAGATCCAGTTTCTGCTTCGTCACGTCACTCAACACTCGAATCGCGAGACCAGGCCCCGGGAATGGGTGTCGCGCCACCATCTCCTCCGGCAATCCGAGCTCCCGTCCGACATTGCGCACTTCGTCCTTGAACAATTCACGCAGCGGCTCGATCAGCTTGAACTTCATCTCCGGTTTGAGCCCGCCAACGTTGTGGTGCGTCTTGATGGTTACTGACGGCCCGCCGCGGGGCGAGAAGGACTCGATCACGTCTGGGTACAGTGTGCCCTGCACCAGGAAATCAACGTCGTCGCCGACTTTGGCCGCCGCATCTTCGAAGACGTCGATGAAGGTGTGTCCGATGATTTTTCTTTTCTTTTCGGGATCCTCGACCCCGGCCAGCCCGCTCAGAAAGCGCGCCTCCGCGTCGACCGTGATCAGCTCGATGCCGAGGTGGGCGCGGAACGTACGCTCCACCTGCTCGCGCTCGTGGAGTCTGAGCAATCCCGTGTCGACGAAGATGCAGGTGAGCTGATCCCCCACGGCGCGGTGAACGAGTGCGGCGGCAACGGACGAGTCCACACCGCCCGACAATCCGCAGATGACGCGGGATCGGCCGACCGTCTTCTTGATTCGCGCAACCTCCTCCTCGATGAACGCGCCAGCCGTCCACGTCGGCTCGGCCTTGCAGATTGCGAACAAAAAGTTCGAGATCACCTCGCCGCCGCGGGGAGTATGTGCAACTTCGGGATGGAATTGGACTCCGAAGACCGGTCGCGTCTCGTGGCGAAAGGCGCTGATCGGATTGCCGTTGCTCTTCGCCGTGACGTGGTAGCCGTCTGGCGGTTCCTCGATGTGATCGCCGTGACTCATCCACGTCGTGACCGGCTCGTCGGGGGAAAAGCCCGCGAACAATCCGGTAGGTTCGAGGACCTTCATCTCGGCGCGTCCGTATTCGCGGCGATTCGTACGAATCACCTGGCCGCCTTCGATGTGCGCGATCAGCTGCATTCCATAGCAAATCCCGAGCACCGGAGCGATGTCGAGTATCGCCGGGTCGGCGAGCGGGACGTTGTCCCCGTAAACGGAGTTCGGGCCGCCGCTCAAAATGATGCCCGTTGGCTTCCAGTCGCGAATCCACTCGACGGTGCGGCTGGGGGGATGGATCTCGGAATACACGCGCGCTTCGCGGACCCGCCGCGCGATCAACTGGGTGAATTGTGAGCCGAAATCGATGATGAGGATCCGGCTGCTCATAACGTGATGTTTTCGACTTCTCCGGTGTCCGTATCGACGATCACCGCCGTGCATTCTCCGTGGATCCAGCCGCAAGCCTCTCCCGGATTTATCACGAGCGTCGTTCCGACCCTTTTCTGCCCCTGAAGGTGCGAGCAGCCATGAATCACGAAGTCGTGCGATTCCACGGAGCGCGCACTCACCTCGCCGATATCGTGCACTAGCAGGACGCGCTTTCCCGCAACCTCGAAGCTGTGCGGCGACTCGTAAATCTCCGTACCCATTCCACGCGCCGCGTACGCGCTCAGCGTCTCCCGATCGCCGTCGTTGCGGCCGAACACTCCGAGAAGAGCCATACCTTTCTGGTGAAACGGAGCGAGTGAGAACGGCGAGCAGTAATCACCGGCATGCATCACCATCGTTACGTCTTTCGCGGCGAACCGATCCAGAAGCTCAGCGATCGCGGGAACTCGGTCGTGGCTGTCGGACATCGCGCCAATGCGCACTACTCGCTCCTCCACACGGGCGCGGATTCCTTTCGAACCAGATCCTCGTAGGTCTCGCGTTCCGTTATCACCGCGTATTTGTCTCCCTCGACCAGCACCTCCGCGGGCCGTGGACGAGAGTTGTAGTTGGAGGACATGACGAACCCGTAGGCGCCAGTCGACTGAACCGCAAGAAGATCGCCCGGCTCCGCGTCGTCGATCTGCCGGTCGAGAGCGAGAAAGTCACCGCTCTCGCAAATCGGACCGACGACGTCGGCGACGGTCGTGCGGCCGGTCGCGTTCACAGCGTCGATTCGGTGAAAGGCATTGTAGTGCGACGGACGGAGAAGGTCGGTCATACCGGCGTCGGCGATGATGAACTCCTTGCCGCCGCTGCGCTTTCGATAGAGAACGCGTGTCAACAGAACTCCGGCATTGCCGACGAGGAATCTTCCCGGCTCGAGGATTATTCTGAGCCCCGACCCGCCGACGAGGGCGCGGATCACATCCCCAAAGTGACCGACATCAACCGACCGCTCGACGTCATACGTGACGGCGAGACCGCCGCCGATGTCGAGATACTCCAGCCGCACGTCTGTATCCCGCTCGATCTCGCGGCGAAGGTGCAGCAATCGTTGCAGCCCGACTTCATATGGAGCGAACTGCGAGATCTGCGACCCGACGTGCATGTCGAGACCCCGCAGGCGGATGTTGGGTAGCAAGGCAGCCACTTTTGCGACCGCCAGCGATTCGTCGAAAGGGATTCCGAACTTCATTCCCTTCTCCCCCGTTCGCGTGTAAGGGTGCGGAGTATCGACGAGCACCTCCGGATTGACGCGGAGCGCCACCGGCGCAACGACACCCAACCCTTTTGCGACGCCGTCGAGTACGTGAAGCTCCTGTTCTGATTCGACGTTTACGAGCAGGACTTCGGCACGCAGCGCTTCATCCATCTCGCGCTCAGTTTTCCCGACACCGCTGAAGACGATGTCCTTCCCCGAGTATCCGGCCTGGAGAGCGCGGAACAGCTCACCACCAGAAACGATGTCCAGTCCCGCGCCCAATTCGCGCAGCAGACGCAGAATGGCAATGCTCGAGTTCGCTTTGACGCTGTAGTGCAGGCGCGCGTCAAGCTTCGCCGTCGCGTCGCGGAGCAGATAGTATTGTTCGCGAATGGCGGCCGAGCTGTAGACGTAGCACGGAGTGCCTACTTCGCGTGCAATGTTCTCGAGCGGAACCTCCTCACAACGAAGCCCCGTCAGTAGGCCTTTGCCCACAGCGCCTCGGCGGTCGAGGGGTGCCCGCACTTCAGACACGTCTTCGGCGGATCGGCCGATCTGAACTCCTCGTCGGGCAGAACGCGAATCGTGGCCTTCGTCTCCTCCTTGATCGCTGCCTCGCACTTCGCGTCGCCGCACCAGCCGGAGTAGACGAACGCGCCTTCGCCCTCCATCACTTCGCGGAAGCGATCGTAGGTAATTCCGCCTCGAATGCTGTTGTGCTCTCTCCGCTCGCGCGCATCGATGAGCATCGTTTCCTGAATGAGATGCAGTAGGTCGGCTGCATCTTCCCCTACCGACCCAAGCGAAACCGGGCGCTTTTCACCGGTATCACGTCGTACCATGATCGCCTGGTTCTGGTCGAGGTCGCGTGGCCCGAGCTCCATGCGGAGAGGAATGCCGCGCAGCTCCCACTCGTAGTACTTGGCACCGGGCTTCATTCCCTCGCGATCGTCGACGTGAACGCGGAGACGACCGGGTACACGACGCTCCCAACCGAGCAAGCTCTCCTTCACGAGGTGAGCGGCGGCTTTCACTCTCCCCTTGTCTTCTTCCGACCGCCAGATGGGGACAATCACGATTTCGATGGGAGCAAGCAGCGGAGGCGTGCGAAGCCCATTGTCGTCACCGTGCGTCATTACCAAACCGCCAATCAGGCGCGTCGACACGCCCCAGCTGGTGTTCCACGCGTAGTCGATGCCGCCCGATTCGGTCTGGAACTTCAGCTCGAACGCCTTGGCGAAATTCTGTCCGAGGTCGTGCGACGTGCCGGCCTGAAGCGCCTTGTTGTCCTGCATCATCCCTTCGCACGCGTAAGTCTTGAGCGCGCCCGCGAATCTTTCCGCATCGGTCTTTACGCCGGTCACGACCGGCATTGCCATGTAGCCTTCCATGAAATCACGGTAAACCCCGAGCATCCGCCGCGCTTCTTCCTCGGCCTCTCCGTGAGTGGCATGCGCGGTGTGTCCCTCCTGCCACAGAAATTCGAGCGTGCGCAGAAACAGCCGCGTGCGCATCTCCCACCTGACGACGTTTGCCCACTGGTTGATCAGCACGGGAAGGTCGCGATAGCTCTGGACCCATTTGGCGTACATCGCGTAGATGATCGTCTCGGAAGTCGGGCGGATGATGAGCGGCTCTTCGAGCTTCTTCCCACCGCCATGGGTCACGACGGCGGTCTCGGGCGCGAAACCTTCGACGTGCTCCGCTTCCTTGTGCAGAAATCCTTCTGGAATGAGCAGCGGAAAGTACGCGTTCTCGTGGCCAGTGTCTTTGAACATCGTGTCGAGCTGCTGCTGCATGCGCTCCCAGATGCCATAGCCCCGCGGCCTGATGACCATGCAGCCGCGCACCGGGGAGTAATCCGCTAGCTCCGACCGCAGCACCAGCTCGTTGTACCAGGCGCTGAAATCTTCGGAGCGCTTCGTCAGTTTTTTGTCGTCGGCCATGGAGTGCTTACAGTGAGTTCAGAAATGCATCGAGAGCAACGCTGCGCTCGGAACCGTCGGCGAGGGTTTTCACGGTTACCTTCCCATTCGCGTAGTCCTCGCGACGGAGCAGCACCACATCTCTTACTCCGGCGCTCGACGCCGTCTTGAGCTGGCGCGCCAGCGTTTGTGCCTTCAGGGCGTATTCCACGCTCCGCGACTTGCTGCGCAGGCGGCCGGCAACGGTCATCACGTCCTGCAACATTGAGTCGTCGTCCGCGGCGACCCAGTACTCGGTTGCCAAGTGCGTCTCGGGCAGAAGGTCGCGCGAGCGAAGCAGCTCCGTCAAAACAACGTCTCCCATCCCGAAGCCGAGCGCTGGCAGATCGACGCCACCGATGGTCGACAGCAGGTCGTCGTATCGCCCGCCGCCGCAGATTGCGCGAAATTCGTTTTTCGCATCGAAGAGCTCGAACACCTTCCCTGTATAGTAAGCGAGACCGCGGACAATCGAGAGATCGAAGTCGAGCCAGTCTCCGACGCCGAGGGCGTCAAGGAAGTTCAGGTACTCACGCATGTGAGTGATGGACTCCATCACGTCGGCCGAATTGCGAAATTCCGCGGCGAGAGCGTTGAGGTCATTGCCGCGCTCCAGCACGCGCGCTACTCCGCGCCTTCCCTCAGCGCTCGCCACTGCCTTGTCGACTTTTCCGAGTGTCACATCGCGTGGCTCGCGTCCCGACTTGTCGATCGAGGCGAACACCGCCGGGTACTCGCCAGTCGTCACGCCGACTTCGGACAGAATAGCTGAGAGAAGCCGCCGGTCGGAAACTCTGGCGCGAACGTCGCTTGACGTCAGACCTGTCCCGCGCATTACGTCGATGGCGACAGCCAGCAGCTCCGCATCGGCGGCAACCGAGGACTCTCCGACGATGTCGACGTTAAGCTGGAAGTGCTCGCGGAGTCGTCCCTTCTGCTGTCGCTCGTACCGAAACAGCTGCGGCACCGAGAACCAGCGAATGGGTTTTCGCAGCGCGTTCGCTTTCGCGGCAACCATCCGGGCGAGTGTCGGCGTCATCTCGGGCCGCAACGCGACCTCGCGTCCGCCCTTGTCAGTGAAGTGATAGAGCTGGCCGACGATCTCATCGCCGCTTTTTCTGGTGTAAAGCTCGAGCGGCTCCAGGGGTGGACCATCGTATTCCACGAATCCATATCTGCGGGCAACATCACGCCATACCGACATGATGTAGGTACGCGTGGCGAGCTGCTCGGGATAAAAATCGCGAAATCCTGGTAAAGCTCCCTGTGACATTCAGGAAAGCTACGCGGCGAATGGAGACACCTGCAAGCGTGACATGACGTCTCCAACGGTGTGAAATGAACCAGTGACGAGGACGGTTCCTTCGTGTTTCCGGATTCGTTCCAGCGCGACATCCAGATCGGGTTCCAGATCAGCGTTCAGACCTTGCGCTTTTGCAAAGGCGAGCGCGGCAGCCGGCTCCCATCTGCGATCAGCCGGCGCTGAAGGAGCATTGGTGAAGAGAAAGCAGTCGACGACAGGCGCCAGCTCCCGAATCATTTCGCGCCAATCCTTGTCGGCGAGGACGGCGAGCAGCGCGATACGAGGACGCGACGGGTTGAGAACAGCAATGGTGGTGGCGACCGTGCGCGCGCCGGCCGGGTTGTGCGCAACGTCGAAGATGAAGCTTCCTTCGCGCTGAAAACGTCCTGGGAGAAAAACCGACTCGAGAGCGCCTGAGATCTCATCTGGTGGACGGACGACACCTTGTGTCGGGTTATTGCTTGATGACCTGCGTGCTCGGACATCGCCGGTGACAGCCGTCACCGTGGCAATGGCGATGGCGGTGTTGCGGGCTTGATGCTCACCGACGAGCGGCGTCGTAATGCGCTGTCGAGTGCCATTGTGTGCGAGAGTGAAGGCAGTGCCTTGCGTCGAGACGCGCACGCCCGTGACCGCGTACTCGTCGTCCAGAATTATCACTGGATCGGCACCGGCGTCGCGCGCACACTTCGCGAGAAGGTTCCGAATGTCTGGCGCTGACTCGCCAACTATCGCCGGCGTTCCCGATTTATAGATGCCGGCTTTCTCGGAAGCGATCGCTTCCAGGGTCTTGCCGAGGAGGTCAGTGTGATCCAGACCTATCGACGTGACGGTGGCGACGCGCGGCACGAGCACGTTCGTCGAGTCGAGTCGGCCACCCAAGCCGGTTTCGATCACGGCAATGTCGACGTCCTGCTTCGCGATCCAGTCGAATGCCAGCGCGGTCGTCACCTCGAAAAAGCTGGCGCCCACATCTACAGCGGTCGGAATCCACTGCTGGAGAAATTCGAGAACGTCTTCCTCGGAGATCGGATTACCGTTTACCGTGATCCGCTCGCGAAAATCGACTAAGTGCGGAGATGTATATCGTCCGACCTTGAGACCGCGCGCGCGGAGAAGAGCCTCGCATGTCGCGACGACGCTGCCCTTGCCGTTCGTGCCGGCAACGTGAATCGCGGACAGGCTGCGGTGTGGCGAACCGAGTTTGGCGAGGAGCGCTTCGGTCCGCTCGAGGCCTGGTTTGATGTTGCCGCTGGTGCGGGCGAAGAGAGCCTGAATCGCCTCGCCGTAGGAGGTCAGGAGGTCGTCCATCCTGCCGATGCCGGCTTGCCGCTCATGTGACGCAGCAGTTGTCCCACCGTTCTCTTCAGCTCGGCGCGCGGAACCACTGAGTCCACGATCCCGTGCTCGAGAAGAAACTCGGCGGTCTGAAAACCTTCGGGAAGTTCCTGACCGATCGTCTGCTTGATGACTCGCGGCCCGGCGAACCCAATCACAGCGCCGGGCTCAGCGAGAATCGCATCGCCGAGCATCGAGAAGCTCGCGCTGACGCCACCCGTGGTGGGGTTGGTGAGGATCGAGACGTACGGAATTCGACGTTCGGAAAGCTGCGAAAGGATCGCAGCGGCCTTCGCCATCTGCATGAGCGAGAGAACGCCTTCCTGCATACGCGCACCGCCCGAGGCGGAGATGATGATGAGCGGATACTTGCGCTCGATTGCGAGCTGGCCGAGGCGGGCGATCTTTTCCCCAACGACGGATCCCATCGACCCGCCCATGAACGCGAAATCCATCACTGCTAGGCACACCGGCATTCCGCCGAGCTGCCCGGTGAAAGTAAGAATCGCATCGCCCTCTCCGGCGGCGGCAGTCGCCTTTTTGAGCCGACTCTGATAATCCGGAAAGCCGAGCGGATCGGTCGATCGGATCTCGATCTCCGTCTCTTCCGTCGTGCCTTCGTCGAGCAGCAGCGCGGCGTATTCACTCGCGCGAATGCGACGATGGAACCCGCAGTTGGGGCATACGTTGAGATTGCGCACGAACTTCTCGCGCAGATCGGTGTGACCGCACTGGTCGCACTTCTCCCACGCGTCAGGCGGTATCTCGTGTTTTTCGTGCCTCGGTAGGCGGGGTTTTTTTTCCTTGCGGAACCATGCCAT
>DASWDV010000304.1:0-7985 GCA_036395075.1 Gemmatimonadaceae bacterium
CGGCACGTTTCAGATATTCCCGTGGGGCGACGAGAAGAGTCGCGTCGCCAGACTTATCTGCGACATCAACACTCCGGATGGCAAGCCCTTCGCCGGAGACCCTCGCGGCGTCCTCAAGAAGGTGATCGCGCGCGCGGCCAAAGCCGGCTACACGATGAACGCGGGGATGGAGGCCGAGTTTTTCATGTTCAAGCCGCGTCCCGACGAAGCGCCCTCGACGATTACGCATGATGTGGGGTCGTACTTCGATCTCGCTCCGGCTGATCTCGGAGAAGATGCGCGGCGGGCAATCGTCGACGTGCTCGAGCGCATGGGGTTCGAAGTCGAGGCGGCTCACCACGAAGTCGCGCACGGTCAGCACGAGATCGACTTCAGATACGCCGAGGCGCTGAAGACGGCCGACAACATCACGACGTTCCGGTTCGTGGTGAAGTATGTCGCCAGCACCTTCGGGCTGACCGCGTCGTTCATGCCGAAGCCGATTTTCGGGCAGAATGGCAGTGGCATGCACACACATCAGTCGCTCTTTCGTGGAAGAGAGAACGCGTTCTGGGATGAGAGCGCCGAGTTTGAGCTTTCGAAGACCGCGCTGCACTACATAGGCGGTCTGCTGCGACACGCGCGGGGAATCACCGCGATCACGAATCCACTAGTCAATTCATACAAGCGGCTGGTACCGGGTTACGAAGCGCCGGTGAACGTCGCGTGGTCGATGCGCAACCGGTCGCCGATGATTCGCATTCCGGATCGTCGTGGCCCTGGCACCAGAGTCGAGCTGCGCATTCCGGATCCTTCCGCGAATCCCTATCTAGCGCTCGCGGTGCAGCTGGCGGCGGGGCTCGACGGCATTGCGACGAAGGCGGATGCGCGGGAGCCGGTCAACACCAACATTTGGGAGATGTCGCATCGTGAGCGCCGTCGCTTGAGAATCGACGACCTGCCTCACAACCTCGAAGAAGCGTGCAACGAGCTGGAGAAGGACGACGTGATTACCGAGGCCCTCGGCGAACATATCACGACCCAATTTCTTGCCGCGAAACGGCTCGAGTGGCAGGAGTACATCACGCAGGTGTCGCAGTGGGAGCTCGACAACTATCTCGATAAGTACTGATCGGAGAATTGCGCGCAAAAACCATGAACCCGACGGCCGGACGAGGGTAGAATGTAGGGTGTAACTCTTTTCAATCTGCGAACTTGTAAGAAGGGATGGGAGCAACAACAAAATGGAACCAGCAATTGATTTCGAGCAGGCAGGTGGAGTCGACGTCTCCCGCCTCGAGCGCAGTCTAGCTCTCAAGGGAAGCCGGGTCGGCGAAGGCCGATACCATTTTACTGGTGGATCACAGGAGCACTGGGTGGACCTGTACTCCACTCATCACCCGCGCTGCGACTGCGGCGATCATCTATGGCGCGATCGGATCTGCAAGCACATCCTCGCCGCGCTTCTCCGGGAAGGTAATGAGCGCGTGGTGCAAGCCCTCGGCGATGTCGTCGAGCGCTTGCGCGCCACGCGCGAAGCAGCGGCCTAATCCGCCGGTGCCAGCGACGGTCGAGTCGAGCTCAGCGACTCGACCGTTTTCTTCCTCCTTTTCGACCAGTCCGTTTGCGAGGAACCTTGGCGCCCTTCTTCCGCGCTTCGGAGAGGCCGATCGCGATCGCCTGCTTGCGGCTCGTGACCTTGCCGCCCTTTCCGCCGCGACCGGATTTCAGCGTGCCCTTTTTCCGTCGACGCATCGCACTTTCGACGCGTTTCGACGCGGCCGACCCGTATCTCTTGCGGCCTGAAGATTTTCTTGCAGCCATTCGAATCCTCCCTTAACGGTAAGTCGTGACTCCTTCTGAGCCGATTGGCGCATGTTGTGCCAGAGAATGGAGTATCGCACGAGTCCTTCATCCAACTCTGACATGAGCAGTCGCACAGGTCTGGAAGCCGAAGCAATCACTCGTCTCACGGACGGCGTCCAGCCGGCGGCGATTCGGGCAATTCTCGTGCAATGTCTGGCAGGAGAGCTCGCCCCCTCGGCGGCGATTTCACGGATGCTCGCGGCAGATGGCGCGTCCGCGGTACGTGCGGCGATTGACGACGTGACACATCGTGCCGCGACTATCTCTCGTGCAAGCGACAGGCTCGTCCAGGACAGAGTCGACGAGCTGACGCAGGTTTTCGTCGAGAAGGTCGCGGAACTCGCCGACGTCAGCGACGCAACCAAGACCCAGCCCCGGTCTGACTCGGGGCGGGAGCTTCGCTCTCCAAAATTTGCGGATCGCGGCGAATCCCGAACTTCTGAATAGCTTCCAGCGTCGCCATACAGAAGCCTGCCCATGCAAGCCCGATGGCAAGGCCGGCAATCACGTCCGACGGATAGTGAACCCCGAGGTATAGCCGGCTGATCGAGATGAGCGCGATGAGGATGAATGCCGCGATCATCACGAGCCATCTCGCCCATCTCCTTCGGTGCAGACGAGCCGCAAGATATGCGACGGTGCTGTAAACGATCGCGGCGCTCATCGCGTGACCGGAAGGAAACGACGAGCTGAACGTACGTACATCCGAGATGAAGATCGCAGGCCGAGGACGGTTGAATCCAAGCTTGAGGACTCCGTCGAGAACGATCCCGCCGAACGTCGAGGCGAGCAGAAGGATGGCGGAATACTTATGCTGGGTGAGAACGAGAAAGAGCGAGGCGACGGCGACGATCGTGAGAACTACCATTGCCGTGCCGAGCGCGGTGAGCTCCACCATAATCGCATCGAGGCTCTTCGAGTGATGCGCGCCCATCCAACGTATGACGGCGTCGTCGAATGCCTGGGTACTGCCCGATCGAACGTGCCCAGCGAGAGCCACGAAGACCGCCGTTCCAGCGGCGGCCACGATGAGGCCCCCCACCAGGAATATTCCGAGCGCACCAATCAGAGTGTCTGCCTTCTCGACCGACGCCCTGAGTGCTTTGTATAGCGGATCGGAGTAAGCGGAGAGTTTACCGCGGTGTTCCGCCCTGCGGTCTTGAATCATCGAACCGAGCAGCCGCAGGGAACGGACCGCGACATCACCGGTCTTCAGGACGAAGTAGGGTCCTTCTCATCGCGCCGATCCGAGCGTCGGCGATCTCTTATGCGCCGATCTTTGGGTGATCGTGAGCGAAACCATCGCCAGGTCAGATAGAGCGCAACGGCCGATATGATCCAATAGAAGGGGAACAGCAGCTCGTGAAGAACGGGTGCGCTTATTTCGAGCCAATAAATTAGCGCTGCGGCCAACAGCGACACGCCCCAGACAACGAGCAGCTGTCGCGGTCTACGACCGTACATAACGGGACTCATGCGGGACCCGGCTCGTGTGAATCTCGATTCATGTCTGGACGATTCCTTGCACCGAGGAGGTGCAAATGGCTGTGACCCTTCGACCGACAAAAAGGCCTTTCGACATCCATACGGTGTTGCGTCGCATCCGCATGGAAGTTAAGCAGTTTGCGGACGCCGCGATGTTCGACCTCGCCGAGCAGGGATACGCGACGCCTTTTCACCAGCTCGCGGCCTGCATCATATCGATACGTACGAGAGACGAAGTTTCTCTTCCCGCCGCGCTTCGATTGTTCAAGAGAGCATCGACCGCCGAAGCGGTCAGCGACCTGAGCGTGAAGGAAATCGCCGAGCTCATTCATCCGGCGAGCTACTACGAAACCAAGGCATACAACATCAGGGATCTCGCGCGGCGAGTCGCCGAGGAGTATGGTGGGAACCTGCCGTGCGATTTCGAGGTGATGACATCTTTTCGTGGAGTCGGCCCGAAGTGCGCCAACCTGACACTGGGAATCGCGTGTGGCGCCACCGAGATCAGCGTCGACATCCACGTTCATCGTGTTACGAACAGGTGGGGATTCGTGCAAGCGGCCGCACCGGAAGGGACACGTCTCGCGTTGGAAAAGAGTTTGCCCCGAAAGTATTGGGTGGAGATAAACCGGCTACTCGTTCCCTTCGGGAAGCACGTTTGCACCGGTCGATTCCCCAAGTGCTCGACTTGCCCCGTGCTCGAATATTGTCGACAGGTTGGGGTCACCGAACATCGATAGATACCGCCATTCGCGAAATGGCGTTTGAATCACTTCTGTTCCCCTCCTGCCACGCTGGCGAGCGAGTCACCCGCAAGGCGGAACGTCCTCCAGTCGTCGAGCGGCCTGGCGCCAATCTGTTTGTAGAATGCAATTGCCAGCTCATTCCAGTTGAGCACGGCCCAATCGACTCGGCCGCAATTGCGCGAGACGGCGATGCGCGCGAGCTCGCGTAGAAGGCCGAAGCCGATCCCGTGTTTCCGCGCGCGCGGGCGAACGAACAGATCCTCCAGATAAATTCCGCGCTTGCCGAGCCAGGTGGAGTAGTTGTGGAAGAAAAGCGCAAACCCCGCGGGCTCGTCATCGAGATAGGCGATCAGAACTTCGGCGGCCGGGCGATCGCCGAAGAGAGTCTCAACCAGATCCTGCTCGGTGACCGGTGCTTCGCCCGGCTGCGCGCGCTCGTACTCGGCCAGCTCGAGGATGAAGTTACGAATCAGTGGGACGTCGTCCCTCGTTGCCGGGACGATTCGCGTGTTGACCAAACTGCTACTCATTCGCGGAAAATCAGACTGGCAGAATCGGGTGTCAATGCCATCTTTTGCGGCATGACGCTATCGCACCCCCTTTTGGCTTTACCCACCCTTCGTGGGGCGAAGCCGTCGCACGCACTTTTGATCCTTGCCGCCTTCTTAGCAGCCGCCTGTAGCGCACCTTCTTCGCAAGTTCCAGCCGCGATCGTTGCGCAAAGTCCGTCCGGACCGCGACGGCTTCCAACCGGAGCCCAGCTCGATCCCGCCGGTGTCTCGTACGACCTCGGCTCGATGCCGCTGGCGATGGCGCTATCGCCGGAGAAGAATCGCATCATCGTACTGCTCAACGGCTGGAGGGAGCAGGGAATCCAGGTCGTCGACAGAAGCTCCGGACGGGTGTTGCAGACGGTCCCACTTCCCGCCGTCTTTCTCGGGGTCGCCTTCAGTCCCGACGGTAGATCCCTGTACGTATCGGGCGGGAATCAGGACGTGATTTACCGCTTCGACTGGAGTGGCGGGCGAGCCACGCTGGCCGACTCAATCGTGCTCGCAGCGAAGTTGCCGCGCAGCAATGGGACCCGGTATCCAGCCGGAATCGCGATCTCCCGCGATGGTCGAATGCTTTACGCCGCCGAGAACCTCGGGGACTCACTGGCGGTCATTGATCTCAGCACGCGCCGGGTGGTGCAGCGGCTCGCGACTGAGCGTTATCCCTACGGAGTGGCTGTCACTCCGGACGGAACGGTGTTCGTGTCGGCGTGGGACGGGATGACGGTGTCGGCCTTTCCACTTTCGTCTGGTGGAACCCTGGCGGCGGATACGAAGATCAGGGTTGCCCGACATCCTTCGGCGCTGCTCCTCAGCGGCGACGGCTCGAGACTCTTTGCGGCGTCCGGCAGCACCGACCGCATAAGTGTGGTCGATACACGCAGGAGACAGGTGCTGACGACGCTGAGCGATCCGTCCCCGGCAGGAAGTGGTGAAGGCAGCACGCCGAACGCGCTCGCGCTTTCTCCCGATGGAACGCGGCTGTTCGTCGCTGAAGCCGACAACAATGCCGTCGCGGTATTCGATCTCTCCGCTACGACCTCGGGAGTAGCGGTGGCAAGTGGCAGCGACGCGCTGGTCGGACGCATTCCGGTGGGATGGTATCCATCGGCATTGATTGCTGACGCCGGCGACCTCATTGTCGTCAACGGCAAGGGTCACGGCACGGCGCCGAACGTCCGCCATTGGCAACCGGGTCAAGCGATGCCGGCTCACACCACCGACTACACGCTGGGTCAGATCAACGGCACGCTGAGCATCGTCCCAGCTGTAAAGGCAACAGCAGCGGAGCTCGATGGATTTTCGAGCCGCGTCGTGGCGGCGAATGGCTGGAACGTGGCGCAGGCAGCGAAGACGTACCCGCCATTCGAGCACGTCATCTACATCATCAAGGAGAATCGAACCTACGATCAGGTGTTCGGCGATCTGCCACAGGCGGATGGAGATTCGTCGCTGGTGTTTTTCCCGCGCCGTTTCTCACCCAATCATCACGCGCTCGCCGAGCGATTTGGAATCTTCGATCGATTCTTCGTGAACGCCGAGGTGAGTCCGGACGGACACAACTGGTCCACTGGCGCATATGTCACCGATTATGCCGAGAAGACGATTGCGTCGAATTACTCGGGACACGGTCGCAGCTACGACTATCAGGGAACCAACCGCGGCGCCATTCCAGACGACGACGTCTCGGAACCTTCGAGCGGCTATTTGTGGAATCTCGCCGAGCGCGCCGGAATCACCTATCGCGACTACGGCGAGTTTGTGAAAGAGGATGATGATCGGCCGGCGTCGAGCGTGTCGGTGCACACCGTTCCGACGAAGCGCGCGCTGATCGATCACACCAACACGGCGTACTCGGGATGGAATCTGGACATCCGTGACCAGGCGCGTGTTGACGTCTGGCTCCGTGACTTCGAGGAATTCGTTCGTGCCGGCAATCTGCCGCAGCTGGAGATAATGACGCTGCCCAATGACCACACGTCGGGCGCGCTCGCCGGCCGGCCGACGCCCAGGGCATACATGGCGGACAATGATCTGGCGCTCGGCAGGATCGTCGAAGCATTGACGAAGAGCCCATACTGGAAGAACACGGTGGTGTTCGTGCTCGAGGACGATGCGCAGGACGGACCCGACCACGTCGATTCCCATCGCTCACCGATGCTGGTGATCTCCGCCTACAATCGAGGTGGGGTGTTCCATCGTTTCGCGAACACGACCGATGTCGTCGCCACGATCGAGGACATCCTGGGTCTCGCGAGAATGTCGCAGTTCGATCACTACGGGCGGCCGTTGCGCGAAATCTGGCGCGCTACTCCCGATCTGACACCGTACAACACGCTGAAATCGAGCGTGCCGCTCGACGAGCTCAACCCTTCGCGTGGGGCGCTTGCAGAAGCATCGAAAAAACTGGCCTTGGAAAGGGAGGATCGGGCCGACGAAAATCTCTTCAACCGGATTTTGTGGGGCGCGATCAAGGGCGGTAAACCGTATCCCGGACCGACGCGAATGTCGGCGCTCGACGCGAAGGTCGCGCGGTGAGCAGGACAAACCCGAGGGTCGTCGTTCCGGCGCGAGAGAGCATACTCGGCGACGATATCGCAAGCCGAACGAAGCGGGTGAAAACCCTCGCCAAGTTACTGGATAATTCAATCGCGATTCCCGGTACGGGCTGGAAGATCGGGTTCGATCCGCTCGTGGGACTGATTCCGGGAATCGGCGACTTGATTGGCGCGGTGCTTTCGGGCTACATCATTCTCGAGGCAGCGCGCTCTGACGTGCCGGCGTTTACACTGGCGAGGATGCTGGTGAACGTTGGGATCGACACGCTGCTTGGCGCTGTTCCAGCGGTTGGCGACCTGTTCGATGCCGCCTGGAAATCGAACATGAAAAATGTGGCGTTACTGGAGCGTCATCTTGGGACGTCGAGTGCTGTCAGTGGTACTCGACGAAGCGCAACCGGCGCCATCGCTCTGGCCGTGATAGCGCTCATCCTGATTCTCGGCGCTGGGTTGGCGCTCGGGATCTTTACGGCGCGATTGCTCTGGAACCTCACGAGCAGATAACTTTCCGGCACGGCGCCGTGGCCAAGTGGTAAGGCGGCAGACTGCAAATCTGCTATTCGTCAGTTCGATTCTGACCGGCGCCTCTTGAAGTTCCTCTGAATCCGGGATACGGCATGTTTTTGACGCTTGCCCTCATGACGCTGGTGCTCGCGCCCGATCCCGTAGTGACATACGTCGGTCGCGAGCATCAACTTCATGTCAGCGTTCCGCGCATCGAGGGTACCGCGACGATCGACGGCGCGTTGAATGACTCGGTGTGGCAGCAAGCCGCGCTCCTCACGGGGTTTTCGCAG
>DASWDV010000305.1:0-2583 GCA_036395075.1 Gemmatimonadaceae bacterium
GCGAAGGTTCTTCATCCGCGCCGTCCAGGCCAACCCCCAGGACCGCGCCGCGCAGGGATACCTGGGTTGCGCGCTCATGCGAGCAGGTCGCGTGACGGAAGGGACGAACTTCATCAACAAAGCCGGCACGGGACCGTGGACGGCGTGCCTCCAACCCGTGACAACGACCCCGCCTCCTCCTTTGTGATCGAATTCAAGAACGTCGGGAAGATTTACAAATCACTCCTCGGCAACTCCGTAAAAGCGGTCGAGGAGTTTTCGTTGCTGGTAGGTGACGGTGAGATCCTCGGCATCGCGGGGCCGAATGGAGCGGGAAAGACCACGCTCATCGCAATGATGCTCGGCTACCTCCGTCCGACGACCGGCACGGTCGAGATCCGAGGCCTTCCGGCGCGGAAGTACGTTGAGCAACACGGCATCGGATATCTCTCCGAGCTAGTTGCCATCAACCCAAAGTGGCGCGCCGAGACGGCGCTCGTTCGCTACGCGACGTTGGCTGGAATCTCCGATGCCGACATTCCCGCTCGGGTGGCCTATGTCATCGACTTGCTCGGTCTCGCCGAACACAAGGGCAAGAAGGTCAAGGCGCTGTCGAAGGGGAACCTCCAACGCCTCGGGTTGGCGCAGGCCCTTCTGCGAGACGACCAGATCCTTGTTCTCGATGAGCCGACTCATGGGCTCGATCCGGTGTGGACGCAGCGATTTCGCGACATTGTCGTCGAGCTGCGCCGTCCCGACCGCACCATCCTGATCGCGTCGCACAATCTGGACGAGCTGCAGCGTCTTGCTGATCGCGTTGCGATCATCGATCGCGGGCGACTCCAGCGTTTGGTGAGCACGGGGTACGAGCAGGCGGCACCCGCTGCAACCCGATTCCGCATCGCTCTCGCCAGCGGCTTTGATTTGATGGCGTCCGCGTTCCCGCATGCAGAGCCCAGCGGTCGCGGCCAATACGACGTTACAGTGCAGAGTATCCAGGAGCTCAACGCGGCGCTTGCGGCGCTGATCGCGAAAGGGGCGCTCGTGGCAAGCGTGGTTCCGCAGCGTTCGGTGCTCGAGCAGCAATTCCGCGAAGCGGTCGGAGAGTCGCAGTGAATAGAGGCAGACTCGGACGGTACTCGCTCTGGCAGGTCCGCGATTTTTTTGTCGAGCGCGGAATCGCGATCTTCATCATCGGCTTCCTGTGGGGCTACGTCCTGATCGCTCCGTTGCGTGCCGCCATGGGCGCGAACTGGAGCTCGGACCGGGTTTCGCCCGCTTGGCCGGTGGTTCTCCAGATTTCCTCCGCGGTCGTGTCTCTGTCAGTGTTCATCGCCCTCAACGGCATCGTCTCGACCGATCGCAAAGCGGGTTATTACCGTTTCCTTTTTTCGAAGCCTGTGAACGTGGTTCTTTATTACACGCAGCTTTTTTTCATCTACATGGTGGGCGTGATCACGGTCATGCTCGTGCTCGGCAGTCTCCTGCATTCGATTATGCCAGCCTTCAGCATCCTGAATTTCCTGCTCTACACTGCACTCATTTACGTCGCGATGGGAGGAATTGGTTTCTTCCTCTCGGTTGCCACTCGCTACGACTGGCTGTCGCTTGCTGCTGTCTGGCTTGGCGCGCGCATCCTTCGTCTCCTGTATGGGCCCAAGAATGACTGGCGGAGCAAAGCGGTCGAGCTGCTGCCGCCAGTGCACAAGCTGGACGATGTGGCAAATTCTTTGATTGCGGGAGGGACCGCGCCGATGACCGATGTGCTTTGGCTTCTCGGTTACGGGGCGCTCTTTTTCGTTCTGGGACTCGTGCTACTCCGCCAAGGGTCGCTCGCTGACTAAGTAGTAGGCAGCTCTCCACTTTTTTCTTGCAGAACACGTCCGCCGTATGGATCCACAAAGCATCCACCGCACCGTCTTACCCAATGGGCTGACCGTCCTCGTCCAGGAGGACAGATCCGCGCCGGTCGTCGCGATGGTGACTTACGTGAAAGCGGGCTACTTCGACGAGTTGGATGCCGAGAATGGTCTTTCCCACGCACTCGAGCACATGTTCTTCAAAGGAACGGAGAAGCGCGGCGTCGGAGAGATCGCCAAGGAGACAAAGGCGAGCGGTGGGTACCTCAACGCCCAAACGATCTACGACAACACGACGTACTACACGGTCCTTCCCGCTTCTGGATTCGCCAAGGGTCTCGAGATCCAAGCTGATGCCTATGCAAACTCGCTTATCGACAGCCGCGAGCTTGCGAAGGAAATGGAAGTCATCATCCAGGAAGCCAAACGAAAATCAGACAACCCCTCTGCCGTTGCGACGGAGACGCTGTTCGAGCTGCTCCACGACGCGCACCGAATGAGGCGCTGGCGAATCGGCCGGGAGGCGGGCCTTCGCGCCTTCACGCGCGACATGATGAACGGCTTCTATCGCAACTTCTACCGGCCCGGCAACACCATCCTCAGCATCTCCGGCGCCGTCGATCCCTCAGACGCGTTGCAACGAGTGACCGAGCTTTACGGGCCGCTCGAATCGGGCAACCCGACGCGGCGTCCTGGACCGGAAGAACCCGAGCACGACGGGTTCCGCTATCGCGAGCTCGCTGGC
>DASWDV010000306.1:0-2880 GCA_036395075.1 Gemmatimonadaceae bacterium
AGGCAAATGCAGCGTTTTACCTCGCACCCATTACCTATCACCCGGCACCTCGCACCTTTTTTTTGCCGTTGCCGTCCAATCCGCAATGGGTGTCCCAATCCGCAGTTAGTCAGCAGTCCGAAATGCCGTTGGTCCGCAATCCGCAATGCCGTTGGTCCGCAATCCGACGTCACCAGCGCGGCCCTGTACATGAGAGCGCCTACCCGCTAAGTTCCAAGGCTACAGCGATTTAAGAACCAGTGACGGGCGCCGGCAAATGGGCCGGTGCGAGAGCAAATCCAATGGCATTCGAGAAAACACCCACCGTAGAGAAGTACCGCACCCACGAAACGGATAGCGGGTCGACCGAAGTTCAGGTCGCGCTTCTCACCGAAAGAATCAACTATCTGACCGACCACTTCCGCACCCACGCGAAGGATCACCACAGCCGTCGCGGGCTGCTCAAGATGGTCGGCCGACGCCGGCGTCTTCTCGACTACCTCAGGCGAACAGATCTCGAAGGATATCGAAAGATCATCGCCGACCTTGGGCTCCGGTACTAATCTGGCTCTTTGATCTGACCGCGCGGCGCACAATGCAGTCCGCGCGGTTTGTGCAACTCAGAGACAACCAAACAACATATGCAACGCATCGAAAGAACTTTCGCCGGTAGACGCCTCGTCATCGAGACAGGTCGCATGGCGAAACAGGCGGCCGGGTCCGCGCTCGTTCAGTTCGGCGAGACAATGGTTCTCGCGGCAGTAACTGTCAGTGACACCGAAAGCCCCCTCCCGTTTTTCCCGCTCCTCGTCGAGTACAAGGACAAGGCCTACGCCGCCGGAAAAATTCCCGGCGGATTCATCAAGAGAGAAGGCCGTCCCTCCGACCCCGAAATCCTCAAGGCCCGAATCATCGACAGGTCGATTCGCCCGCTATTCCCGGAAGGATTCAAGAACGAAGTCCAGGTCTTCATTTACGTAATCTCCGCTGACCAGGAGAACGACGCCGACGTCATGGCGCTCGTCGCCGCTTCGTTCGCGCTCAACGCATCGAAGATTCCCTTCCTGGGTCCAATCGCCGGCGTGCGCGTCGGCAGGGTCCAGGAGAAGTGGATCCTGAATCCAACCTTCCAGCAGCTCCCCTACAGCGACATGGACATCGTCGTCGCTGCCTCGAAAGACTCGATCATGATGGTCGAAGGTGGCGCGCTCGAAGTGACGGAAGCGGACGCCGTCGAGGCGCTGACCGTAGCGCACCGCGGTATTCAGGAGCTGATCGGAATCCAGGAAGAGCTCCTCAACCAGGGCCGCGCCGACAAGATGCCCTGGAAGAAGGCCGAGCTCGGTCCCGAGCTCAAGAACCGCGTCGACGAGCTCGCGAAGGGCAAAATCGCCGAAGCGATCAATCATCATGAGAAGCAAACTCGAATCAGCGCGATCGAAATCGTGAAGAAGGAAGCGGCGGAAAAACTCGTCGCTGAATTCCCGGATAACGCCAAGGACATTCACAACCTCGTCGGCGATGTCGAGTACCACGCGCTTCGCTCGCAGGTTCTGGACAGCGGCAAGCGTGTCGACGGCCGCGGCACGAAAGAAGTCCGACCCATCACCATCGACACGCAAGTGCTGCCGCGGGCTCACGGCTCCGCGCTTTTCACTCGCGGGCAGACTCAGGCGCTCGTAGCGATCACGCTTGGAACCGCGAATGATGTCCAGCGTCTCGACAGCATCGACGACGTCGGCGAGACGACGAAGTCGTTCATGCTCCACTACAACTTCCCGCCATTCTCGACGGGTGAAGTGAGACCGATGCGCGGCACGAGCCGTCGCGAGATCGGTCACGGCAATCTTGCCGAGCGCGCGCTGCAGGGCGTGCTGCCGGCCTTCGAGGAATTCCCCTATACGATTCGCATCGTATCCGACATCCTCGAGTCGAACGGATCGTCGTCGATGGCCTCGGTTTGTGGCGGCTCGCTCGCGCTCTTTGACGCCGGCGTTCCGCTCCGCTCCGCCGTCGCCGGCGTCGCAATGGGATTGATCAAGGAAGGCGACAGATACTCGATCCTCACGGACATCCTCGGCACCGAGGACCACCTCGGCGACATGGATTTCAAGGTCGCGGGAACCGAAGCGGGGATCACTTCGATCCAGATGGACATCAAGGTCGAAGGTCTCGATCTCAAGATCGTGAAGGAAGCGCTCGCACAGGCTCGTGAGGGCAGACTCCACATTCTAAGCGAGATGAGCAAGGCGCTCGCTGCTCCACGCGCGGATCTGTCGCCTTACGCCCCGCGCATCGTGACGATGAACATCAACCCCGAGAAGATCGGCGATCTCATCGGACCCAAGGGAAAGACAATCCGCGGGATCCAGGAAGAGACTGGCGCCGAGATCACGGTCGACGACACCGGGCTGGTCACGATCGCGGCCGTTGGCGGCGAGGCGATGGAGAGAGCACGTCAGATGATCCAGGCTCTCACCGCCGAGCCGGTAATCGGCGAGACCTACGAGGGAACGGTCAAGAGCACGACCGCCTTCGGCGCTTTCGTCGAGATCATGCCTGGAACCGAAGGGCTCGTTCACATCTCGGAGCTCAAGCACGGTCGCACCGAGAAGACCGAAGACGTCGTCAAGAAGGGCGACCGCGTCAGGGTCAAGCTTCTCGATCGCGATGAGCGCGGACGACTTCGTCTCTCGATGAAAGCATTGGTTGCGAAGCCGGAAGGTGAAGCGGGAAGCGGGAGGCGGGAAGAGGGAAGCGGAGACGCTCCCGCACTCGCAGCGGTTGGCGCTGAAAGCGAGAGCGAAGCCGGTCAGGAAGGCGAAGGTCGCTCCGAACGTGGCGAGCGCGGTGATCGGCCGCGCCGCTCTCGCGGCGGGCGCGGTGGGAGAGATGGAGGAC
>DASWDV010000307.1:0-9099 GCA_036395075.1 Gemmatimonadaceae bacterium
CTCGGCGATGTAATCGACCATGTCGAAGTCGAGAATCGATCTGCTACCGGTCGCCGGCTGCCAATCGAAAGTCCGACGGAACCAAACGGCGCCCTGCCAATCGAGTCCGGCTTCCGGATCAACCGGCCACAGGTCGCCCGAGTCGCCAGGGTTGCGCTGTCCTTTGTCGGCGTTGGCGGGATACGAATGGGAGCCCTGCAGAAACCAGTTCGACGGAAGCCGCATCACCGGCCATCGGGAATCGTCGACCGTCGAGTCGGCGAAGGACGACTCGCCATTGTTTGGAAGGAATCGCCAGTCCCCAGCGAGGTCGAGAGTGCGGCGAGCCGGGGGCATTTTGGGTTTGTCGTTCGCGGCGACCTGCGCCACTGCCGAGCTCGGAGCAACCGCTCCCAGTAACGCGACAGCGAGCGTTACCGAGCGAAGGTCAGCGGTAGAAAAAAGAGCCTTGCAGCTGAGGTGTCCGTGCCGATTGATCAGTCGTCTAAGTCCTACGCAGCGCGCCACTTATGAGCGGTCTGAAATGTTCGTTGACAGCATGAACAATTGATTATAGCGTGGGTATCTATAAGAGCCGGCGGCACCTTACTAGTGCTTCCGGCCGATCTCCGTTTAAGGGCAAATCCACCGAAAGGTGGAGACGCAAAGCTCCGTAGCTAACGCTCGGTCGCCCCGACTGAGCCAGGCTGGACGCGCTTCCAAAGAGAGTATTCATGGCTTCAATCCAATTTGGCTTCCGTTCCGACATCCGCATCCCCACTGGACGTCGGTCATTCGATAACATCTCTCGCTACGCGTTATTCGCTGCCGCGGTCATAACGCTCGCCGCGTGCGCGGGCGATGCGACTTCGCCCGATGGAAGCAATAAGAACGGTGCCAGCAACCCTGTTCAAACTCCAGACCCAGGTCCCGCTTTGCCAGTGAATGGAAACCCCATCGCCGGTGCGACGCTCTGGGTCAATCCCAATTCCGACGCAAAGGCGACCGCGAATGCGTGGCGCGCCAGTCGCCCGACGGATGCCGCTCAAATGGACAAAGTCGCAGCCGGCGCGCAGTCACAGTGGTTCGGTGAATGGAGCGGCGACATCTTCAGCGCCGTGACGAGCGCCGCCAACACTGTTGCGTCGTCCGGTTCTGTACCGGTGTTCGTCGCCTACAACATTCCGCAGCGTGACTGCGGTGGATTGTCGGCCGGCGGCGTCGGCTCGAGCGATGCCTACAAGAGCTGGATCGCGGCGTTCGCCAACGCGCTCACCGGCCGAAAGGCGGTCGTGGTTCTCGAACCCGACGCGCTCACGCAGATGGATTGTCTCTCGACGGCGGATCAGGCGACGCGCATGGGTCTGATTCAATACGCCATCAGCGTACTCAAGGCCGCGAGCAGCAAGGTCGTGGTTTATCTGGATGGCGGACACTCGGCGTGGCTCTCGGCGTCCGACCAGGCGGCAAGACTGACTCGGGCCAATGTTGCCGCGGCTGATGGCTTCGCTCTCAACGTCTCCAATTTCCAGTACACGCCGAATCTCGTTGCGTATGGAAAGTCGGTGTCTGCTCTCATCGGCGGCAAACATTTTGTGATCGACACGAGCCGCAACGGCCTCGGCCCAACCGCGGACAATCAGTGGTGCAATCCCGCTGGCCGCGCACTCGGCGCGCGCCCGACTACGGCCACCGGAGATCCGCTGGTCGACGCGTATCTATGGATCAAGTCGCCCGGAGAATCGGACGGCGCATGCAACGGCGCCCCGGCCGCGGGAGTTTGGTGGGCGGACTATGCGCTCGGGCTCGCGCAGCGGAGCGCGATCTAACCGGCTGGTCAGAAAAGCGATCTAAGCGGCTTTTCGTCAGTCGAGGCGAACGGCGAGAAAGGGGTGTCCGCGCAGATTATAAGCGGCGGCTTCGAGAATCAACGCGGCGGTATTGAGACTCGCGTCACCGGTTGGCCGATGCGTGCCCTCGTACACTCCCGCGCCCCAGCCGCGACCGGAAATTCCAGCAGCCTGTACCGACTGCACGGCCGCGAGGGTGTAAGGCGTCGGAATGAGCGCGTGCCACGCAAACGCTGCCTTCGAGCTCAGCCACCGTGGGTTGTCCACGAAATTGCGTCCGGCCGGCGCGTCCACCGCGAAAGTATGACCCTGTCGGTAGATGTTGTAGTAATAGAAGTAGTAGGGCGGGTCCGGTAGGGCGTCCTCGCTCACCATCGTCATGACGCCCGTGGATTTATAACGAGCCTCCTGCGCGGCGAGAATTCGCCAGGCCTGTTCACGCAGCTCCGGCGAGTACCAGCCCGTCTCCATGCCCATCATGATGTATGGCTCACTCGTGATTCTCTCGTCGCCCCTCCGGTCGGCGACGATCGAGACTCCGAGAACAGTCACCGGAAGAGCATTCACTCGCGCATCGAGCGCCTTGTCAGCCCGAAATCCCCATAGAGCAAAGCCGGCCGCGGCATACTGCTCGTAACCCATTCGTCCTTCTGGATAGACGCGCAGGCCGTTCGTTCTCGGATCGACGTCGGTGCCTTGCAAGTAACCGCCCGCGATCAAGCGCGAGATGTTGAGACGTTTGGCGATCGCCGCGGCCTGCGGGGCAAATTGTGGCTGATTCACAGCGAGGATGCGAAGCCAGATCAGGAGGCGGCCGATGTCCGTCGTCGACCACCCGTAGCCTTTTGACGAGATCCGCTCTCTCCGGTCGATCATCCTGCCGGTTTTCGAGTCGTACGACTTGTTGAATGCGGCGCCGTCGAACAGATCCATCGTCGACAAAGTCGCGAGGCCGCGCTGCACGCGTTGCGTGTACACGTCGTCGGTGATGAGGCCGAGCTCGTGCGCGGAATAGGTCGCAGCGAACGCACTCGCGACGTCCCAGATAGTCACGTATTGGTATGTGTCGTGGGCGCGCGCGAGGCCTGTCGACGACTGATAGTTCCGGTCGACGAACGTCCAGGCGATCCGGGCCGCGTTGAGGTACAACTGCCGCTCATCGACGACATTGGCGGACGACCCCAGCATGTTCTCGGAGGCGGTGGGCGCAGCCGAAGTTGGAGTGGGAGGAGCCGGCTTTTTTGCAGGCGCGTTTCTGGTCGGGCGTGATGTCGATTTCCTCGTGCGACTCTGGGCGTCCAAAGGGGTGGCGCCCGCTACGATGGCGGCGAGGGTTATCGAGGAGATAAGCGTTTCGAATCGCATTGCGATGATCGTGAGCGAGCGAGCAGCTCGCATCCGTTAGTAGAACGCGGATTAGTGCAGGAACTCTGCCGTTTGTCTAGGTCATTGCGCGCCATGAGTTTCCGACTTTGCGCCTGCGAAACCAAGCCCGGCGATACGCTGCAATTTACGGCTCCGAAGGTACGAATCTGGCATACCGAGACCGAGGCTCATGGGCAGCGTACGTCCGCTCTGAACAGCGAGAAGAGTTTCTCGAAAGTGTCCCGGGTCGTGAGCCGAAAAGACCCACAAACTGTGAGAAAAAAATGAGACTCAACAGACATCGGAACGTGGCTCTCGCGCT
This sequence comes from Gemmatimonadaceae bacterium, assembly GCA_036395075.1. Classification (GTDB taxonomy): domain Bacteria; phylum Gemmatimonadota; class Gemmatimonadetes; order Gemmatimonadales; family Gemmatimonadaceae; genus UBA4720. The sequence goes on from DASWDV010000307.1 coordinate 3,517, forward strand.
GGCGGTTGTTGCTGGTCTCCCGGTATTATCGCGTCCGACTGAGGCGCAGCTGACCGCGCTCCATCCATCATTCTACGGCTCCGCGGAAGCCGACACGCGAAACGTCCAGTTCTATCTCCTCGGCATGTACGTGGGCATGGGGGGACTGGGTTGGACGCCCTACTTCAACGTCGACGGCTACCTTCTCGACTATCCGGTGCTCGGCACCAGGCAAACGTTGACCGCGGTCAATCCGAGCGTGGGGCTCGCGTACGCCGGACGTACGGGAGGCATTTCGTTTGGGGCTGGCTACGCGTGGGTTCATAATCCGAACGTTGGCGCGCCGGGCGCCGAGGGCGGAGGACTCAACGGAGCGACGGTCAGTTTTGGCGCCTACCACGACGCAACCGGTCGCCGGCCGCTGCATACGCAGCTTCTCGCCGACTACAATTTCGGCAGCCACTACGCGTGGGCGCGGGGACGGGCGTCGCGTCCGTTCGGATATTCCTTACGGCATCCGACGCGGTTGGGCCTGGAGGTCGTTGGACAGGGTGGAGGAAAGAACGGAATCACCTACAACGAATTCGACATCGGACCAACGCTCGAATACGCGTGGAGCCCGAACTTCCAGACGACGGGAGTCATCGGTTACAAGAATTCCGGCGGCTCGACGCTCGTCAACAGGCAATCGGCGGCTTACTTCAAGCTCGAGTTCTCGCTTACGCCGTGACTGAGAAAGGCTACCGCTCGAGCATTCGTTCGAGCTGCTCCTTAACCTCGGGCCACTCCTCGTCGAGGATGCTGTAGTAGATGCTGTCGCGGTAGCGGCCGGTCCACATGAGGGTGTGCTTGCGCAGCACGCCCTCCTCTCTGGCTCCGATCCGGAGCATCGCTTTACGCGAGGGTGCGTTCAAGACATCGGTTTTTAGCTCGACGCGAACGCACCGAAGTTTTTCGAACGCGTGTTCGAGCATCAGGTACTTTGCCTCGGTGTTGATCGCCGTCCGCTGCCATGGTCGCGCGAGCCATGTCCACCCGATTTCGATGCGGCGATTTTCCGCGTCATAGTTGCCGAAGCGGGTGCTTCCGACGACGCGTCCCGACGATCGCTCGATGGTAACGAATGGCAGGCCCGTCTGGTTACTCCGCAGCTTGAGCGCCGACTCGATGTATTGGCGCATCTCCTCCGGCGTCCGGATCATTACGACCGTAAGTCGCCAGATCTCCGGATCGAGGCCGATCTCCGTGAGCTCCGAGTGGTGCTCGAGCTTCATTGGCTCGAGCCGGACGAACTTGCCCTCGAGAACTACGGGCTCCAGTGCGACAGCGGTACGCGTCACTCAGTGCCCTGAGGACGGCGTGATGGGCGCTGGTGGAGTGAGCGGAACCACGGGATGCTTCAGGTGGAAGTCAGTCGCGTCCTGGTATGCGCGCGCGACCGCGAGCAGTTTGGCTTCCTCGAAGAGTCCTCCGAGGAACGTGAGCGAGACCGGAGTTCCATCGTCGCGAAATCCGTTCGGCAGAATGACAGCCGGGTGTCCGGTGAGATTGGTCGCAACGAGCTGCGACAGATTCGCCGCACCAGTCGGGGTTACAATGACATCGACGCTGCGCATGAGATCGTCCCATTTCTGGATGGCGATCGAACGCAGTCGATTTGCGTTCACGTAATCGACTGCGGGAATGAAGCGCGACGTCCGGAACGAGTTCGGCCAGTCAAACTTGCCCTGCTGGACGAGTTCTTTGTCCCGGTCTGACCGCGTCAGCTCGTCGAATGAGGCAGCCGCCTCGGCGCTCAGCACTATGCGCATTGCATCGTAAGGGACATCGGGCAACTCGACCGGAATCAGGTTCAAGGCGAGGCGCCTCAAAACGTCGAGGGCTGCATCGTCGAATTTCTTGGTGGCATGCAGCGTTCGCTTGGGATCAGTTGGATCGATCTGCGGAGTATCAAACGCGGATTTCACGTAACCGATTCTCAGTTTCCGCAGCGAAAGCCTCGCATCCCAATGATAGGAGGCGGGGATGACGGTGTTGTCCTGCCCGTCCGGCCCGTAGATGGCATCGAGCACCATCGCGCAGTCTTCCACGCTCCGGCAGATTGGCCCGAGCTTGTCCATCGACCACGACAGCGCCATGGCGCCCGTGCGCGGCACGCGTCCGAAGGTCGGGCGGAGACCCGTCGTTCCACATCGAGTCGATGGCGAAGAAATCGAGCCGAGCGTCTCGCTTCCGACGGAGAATCCAACGAGTCCGGCGGCGGTTGCCGACGCCGGACCGGCGGAGGATCCGCTCGAGCCCTGATCTACTTTCCACGGATTCCTGGTCATCGCCCCAAACCAGATGTCGCCCTGTGCCAGTTCTCCCAGCGAGAGCTTTGCGACGAGGACGGCACCAGCCGCGTCGAGTCTTTGGACGACGGTCGCGTCCGCATCGATCACCTGATCTCTGAACGGTCCCGCGCCCCAGGTTGTCTTGTAGCCTCGTACGGCGAGAAGATCCTTAGCCCCCCACGGAATTCCGTGCAGCGGTCCGCGATAATGACCGCGCCTGATTTCCTCGTCCGCGGCGTGGGCTTGCCTGAAGGCGCGATCCTCCGTGAGAGAGATCACACAGCGAAGAACGGGATCGTACTTCTTGAGACGGGCAACGTACATCTGCGTCAACTGCACCGACGTGACGCGCCTTCGGCGTACCAGCTCCGACAACTCGGTCACCGGCAAGAACGCGAGCTGGTCAAGATCCGCAGGGACGGCGCGAGGAGGTGAGCTGCTGCGGACCATTGCGCGGCGCGGCCCGGTAGAAATCTTCTTTCCGGGCGGTAGCGGGTTGAAGAGGATGGCTGGACTGACCGAGTTCGCCAACGAGATTTTGTGAAGCGCCTCTATTCGCTGCTCCTGTTGCTTGAGCCCGTCGAGCATGAGCTCGCGCTCGGCGGGATCGAAATGCAATCCGGCGACTTCTTCGGCGCTCGCGATCGTCTCTACGGTGATCTCGGCTCCAGCCGCCAGCTTCGCCCAGAGGACGCCGGGGAAGAGCGTCGAGGTGAGTCCGACACCCGCGAAGTAACCCATGAAGGATCGACGGTCCAGAGTCGGCGGCATCGGCGCACCTCGTGAACTGGTAGCTGCAACTGGCTGAGAACGGATGACTGCAACTGGAACTCGTATCTAACCCAGGGCACGCGAAAATCTAGAGCTGCGACTTCGAGAACGCGCTTTCCCCGTCGAACTCCTGGAGCTTCTCGATATGCATCCATCGGTGCTTCGCTCCGAGGGTCGCGAGCAACGAGAGAATCTCGGCGTCTCCGAGCTTCGTTGCGGTCTCGCGGAGCACGAACCGGCAGCGGTAGTGGTCGACGAGCGATACGCTACGATTGCTGGATGGAAAAACCATCGCCCCACGATTCGTGATCATCTGCAGCGTCAGCGGTGACGATTTGCCAAGGATCTCGAGATCGGACGCCAGCTCATTTGGATCGAGATCGGTTTCGATGTACACGTCGACGCCCGCGAGTCGTCGACTCTTCGCGTGCACGACGTTGACTCCCGACCGCGAGGGAGGAAGGTCGACCTTCTTGTAGTTTTTCGGAGGGCTCACCTTCGATCTCTTCCCGAGGTTCGAGATCACCGCCTCGGTGTATTCGGTTGTCGAGGCGGGTTTATCGACGCCCAGCATGTCGCTCGTGCGGATTCCACTCTCGAGAGTGACGAGCACCGCCTGCTCGACATCGTTTGCCGCTTTCCCGTCGCCAACATGGCGCAGCATCATTGCCGCGCTGAGAACAAGCGCGGTGGGATTCGCTTTGTTCTTGCCCGCAATGTCGGGCGCCGACCCGTGAACGGCCTCGAAAATGGAGACGTCGTTGCCGATGTTGGCGGATGGAGCAAACCCCAGCCCGCCGGTGAGACCCGACGTGAGGTCGCTGAGGATGTCGCCGTTCATGTTGGTGGTGACGATGACATCGAACTGCTCGGGGCGCATCGCCAGCTGGTGAGCGCAGTTGTCGATCAGTATGTGCTTCGATGCAATGGAAGGATACTGTGGCGCAAACTCCTCGAAGGTATGCTGGAGCAGACCCTCGGTGAGCTTCATGATGTTCGACTTAGTCGCGCAATGAACGCTTTTACGGCCCTCGGCAATGGCAAACGCAAATGCCAGCTTTACGATCTTCTCGCAGCCCTCGCGCGAGATCAGCTTCAGCCCCTCGGCAACGCCGGGCGTCTGCATGTACTCGATGCCGGCGTAGAGGTCCTCGATGTTTTCGCGGACGATTACGATGTCGAGCTGGCGCCCGGTGAACGCGGTCTGAACGCCGGGGAGCTCGCGCACCGGTCGAATGTTGCCATAGGTCTCGAAGAGGGTGCGCAGAGTGACGTTCGCGCTTCTGTTGCCATGCCCGATCGGCGTTTCAAGTGGACCCTTGAGCACGACGCGCGTGCGCTCGATCGACTCGATTGTCTCTTTCGGAATTCCGGTGACGATGCCTTTTTGGAATGCGCGCGCGCCGGCCTCGCACTTCTCGAATTCGAGCGCGGCGCCCGTAGCGTTTACTATTGCGAGTGCAGCGTCCACGACTTCCGGGCCAATGCCATCGCCAGGAAGAACGGTTATCTTTCGTTTCGCTGGTGTCATCAGAGGAAGTTAATCCCTCTGAAGTTGCATGTTTTCGCGCGCGTAGCTCAGTTGGATAGAGCGTCGGCCTCCGGAGCCGAAGGTCGTGGGTTCGAGTCCCGCCGCGCGCATTCCCCTCTCCCGCCGGTTGTGAATTCGGGATCGCTGCGCCGGTCAGTCGGGAAGGTATCCTCTTCGGCGCTACGCTCGCTTGGTCGGAGCCCCTAACTACGCTCCCTCGCTCTGCTCGGTCGCGGGTCTCCTCCTCGCGCTCGCTTTGCAAAGCGCCTACGAGGACACCTTCCCTCCTTCCCTGCCGAGCGTCGCGAAGCGGCGGGCGCGCGAGTGTTCACGCACCGGGACTGAAGGCAGCGAGCGCGCACTCTATGCAGCGCGTGCAGTTGTAGATCTATGGAGGAGAGGCGCGGTGTCCTCGTAGGCGGCGTCTCGCGTAGCAAGAGACTCGCGAGAATGGCGCTACGACATTTCAAACCGCAGCGACCTAGCGAGGCTCGATGCGTGTAAGCGAGTTAGCCGCCGTAGAGGATACCCGCGCCTCGACCCAAACCGTGATGCCAACGCAACGCGCGAGCTTCAGGCGGTCTTCAGCGCTTGGCCTACTTGCGTAAGTGACTGCCGCGCATCGCCGAAGAGCATGCGGGTCTTCTCGTGATAGAAAAGCGCGTTGTCGATTCCCGCGAAGCCGTGGCCCATGCTGCGCTTCAGCACGATGATGTTGCGCGCACGATCGACATCGAGAATCGGCATTCCGTAGATCGGACTCGACGGATCGTCGCGCGCGGCTGGGTTCACAACGTCGTTCGCACCCACCACCAGTACCACATCGGTCTGCGGGAACTGTCCGTTCACCTGATCCATCTCGAGGAGCTGGTCGTACGGGACGTTTGCCTCGGCAAGCAGCACGTTCATGTGGCCCGGCATTCGTCCGGCGACCGGGTGGATCGCGTACTTCACGTTGACGCCCCGGTT
>DASWDV010000308.1:0-3012 GCA_036395075.1 Gemmatimonadaceae bacterium
AGACAATTTGTGGAGAGAGTCTGCTCCGAGCGGTGTCGCGCGCCCGCGCCCGCGCGCAATCTCGTATGGCTTGCTCGCGCGGTCTGCCAACATCCAGCGTCCGTCGCTGGCGCGCGTGAACTGCGCCCGACCCGCGAACATCGCGTGCGCCATGTGCTCCGCCACAATCCGTGGCGCGCCGGGAAGACTGCAGATGTGTCCAATCAGGTCCACGACGTCGGCCGGACCTGCCGACAGATAGCTGAGCGCGCGAGTTGTGAGAAGAGTTTCTTCGGGCTCGGAGTAGACTCCGCGCGTCACGTCCACGGATCGTCTCGCGTGATCGGACAGGTCATGCAATGCGGGCCACCACCACCGCGAACGAGCTCTCCACCTTCGAAGGTGATTGCCGCACGTTGGTGCGCCGGGATGTCCGCATCCTTCGACAGGAAGTCAGACGCAGATATCATTTTGAAACCAGCTTTTTCCAGCTCTCGCAATGTCGTCTCGTTTCGCGCGTAAGAAGTAACAACGCCGGGCCGCAACGCTGTAAAGTTACAACCGGATGCCCATTGCTCGCGGTCCTGGACGATTCTTTTAGAGCCGCCACACAGAATTGGTTCCATCGGTAGCCCGCATTGTTTCAGCGCAGCGAACAGATCAGGTTGCTCCTTCATGCGCGTCTCGCCCTTCTGCCACAGGAGTATCGGCAGGCGATACGGCCCGATGAAGTGGGGAGGATAAACGACGCATAGCTCGCGGTCCACGTGCGTGAAGATCATGTCGAGGTGGATCGCTGTCTCCTCCTTCGGCATCACCACGACGATGAGATTGTTGACCTCCGTCTGCTCGAACAGCAGCGTCGCCAGGCTATCGATGCCCGCCGGGCTCGATCTCTCGCTGAAACCGATGAGCAACACGTCTTCCCGTAGAGGGTGAACGTCGCCGCCCTCCAGCGTGTGATTGAGACGTCGCTCAACTGAGCCGTCGTAAAGAATTCCCTTGTTGCCGAGCTTGGGATGAGAAGTGAAGAGTGCTTTCATGATGAGCTCCTCGGTCCAGCGCGCGTGAAAGCGCATAGAGCCGATCATCATGTTCTGGTTTATCGCCATCGCGGCGTCGCGAGTAAAGAAGAGATTGGGCAGCGGTGGCAGCGTGTAACTCGATTCGTTCAGCGTATGCGAAAGTGGGCCGGGCTCCTCCTCCCTTCCCTCGATGAGAAGCGTGACGACATCCGCCGGTGGAAGCTCACGCAGCTCGAGCGCGAGTGGCTCGAGGGGAACGACGTCCAAGGTTTCCCGGATGATCAGCTCGCGCACCTTGGGATCCTCGAGGACGTCGGCGAGCAGATCTCGCACGTGCAAAACCTCGCAGAACCGCTCGAGCACCTGGACGAAGCGTCGGTGCTCGCGTTGGGCTAGATCGCTGTCGACAATGTCGTCGTACAGAAAGTCCGCGCGGGTGCTCGGCGTCACGGCGAGGAGCTCGTTGCCGGGGCTGTGGACGAGCACCGTGCGTAGCGTGCCGATTTCGGACGTGACGTGAACGGGCATGCAGGAAGATAGCGGAGGCGGCAAGGACTGCGTTGCGCGTAGCCGGCCACACGAGTGCATAAGCGGGGAGCTCTTAGCTGGTTAGCCTCTTAGCCGGGAGCTAATTCGGCAGGCCACGGGAGCACGTTAAAGGAGTCCCACTTCGTTGTTCTCCCTATTCCTCGTTTCTCTTGGGCGCCTGGGTTGAAACAGAGAAGCACGAAGCAATAAAAAGCTCCGAGCTAAATAGCTGAAAAGCTAAGAGCTCCCCGCTTATGTACTCGTGTGGCCAGCTGGGCGCGACGAGTGTCCGTGCCGCCTCTCCGCTTATGTACTCGCGTCGCCACCTTGCGACGAGTCGGCAGTCGAATGCCGTTTGTTGCCGTGTCGCCCCGTTCGCGATTAGTTTGTGAATTACTTCACAAGCATCCTTTGAAGCGGATCGCGGAATCCACAGTCAGGCGCCTTTCCCTTTATCTGAGCTTTCTCGAGGGAACCGAGCGCGATGGGCTCGAGACGATTTCGAGCGACGAGCTCGCGCGGCTTGGCGGGACGACTTCCGCTCAGGTTCGAAAGGATCTCTCGCTCTTCGGATCGTTCGGAAAGCGCGGACTCGGCTACTCCGTGCCCGAGTTGTCGGAAAAGCTGCGCGAGATTCTCGGGCTCGGTAAGGAATGGCGCGTCTGCATCATCGGCGCCGGCAAAATCGGCGCGGCCCTCGCCCGCTACCGCGGATTCGCCGACCGCGGGTTCATCGTCACGGCGGTGTACGACATCGATGAGAGCAAGATCGGCAAGCGGTGGGAATCGCTTACGGTGCGGCCAATCGCGGACCTGGAGAAGGACGCGGCAAAACAGGATTTCGACATCGCCGTCGTCGCGACGCCGGCCGAGAGCACGCCGGGTGTCGTGAAGCAGATCGTCCGCGCTGGGATCAAGGCCATTTTGAATTTTGCGCCGATTCAGATTTCGGTGCCTGCCGATGTGACGGTTCGGACGGTGAACATGGCGATGGAGCTCGAGGGATTGTCATTCGCGTTGAGCAATCGGGGTGAGTGACGGAACTGAAACCGCAAAAAACTGTACCGCTCGTCTTGCGGCGAGGTCTCAGTCTGCCTGTTGAAGTAACCGAAATACCGTTGCAAACTCCTGCGGAGAGACGACCTCCGGTCTCGCAGTCGGCTCGATCCCACTCTCCTGGAGGATGTCAGCCGCCTGCTCCGCCGACATTCCGCGCACCGATCGCAACACCCGCTGCATCTGCTTCCGGCGCTGTCCGAACGCCGCCTGGACAAAGCTTCGCATGGCACTGAGCGATTGGTGTGGAACCAGCGGGTTCTTCAGCGGAGTGAGTCGCACCACCGCCGACTCCACCTTCGGCGGCGGACGGAACGCGGTCGCCGGAACCGTCAGCACCTGCTCGACGGCGGCAACGACGGCAACGTTGACGGTCAGCGCGCCGTACGCCTCGTCACCCGGCCTGGCCGCCATACGCTCAGCC
>DASWDV010000309.1:0-2836 GCA_036395075.1 Gemmatimonadaceae bacterium
TGAGCCGATTGAGCCGAATATTCCTGCTCCGATCACAGCCCCGATCGCCAGCATGATCAGGTCGCCGGAGCCAAGCGCGCGCTTCAGTCCGTTTGGATTTTCGCCCTCAGCCAACAGTGCTGCGATCGGTTTCCGCGCGAACAGTGACCGGATCATATCAGAGGGGAAAAGTTAGCCTCGGCGTATCGGTTGATACGCCGAGGCGGTTCAGTCGGGTGGAGTTACGCCACCGCACTCCTGACGCGCATTGCGTAGAACGAGCGCCAGACGAACGTGACGGAAATCATGAAGAAGATGGCCGCAAGAACGCGCGTCAGCGTCGCTCCCTTGTCCGCGGTAAGCGACACGGCGAGCTCCACCGCGAGCAATCCGAACAACGTCGTGAATTTGATGATCGGATTGAGCGCGACTGACGACGTATCCTTGAACGGATCGCCGACTGTATCGCCGACAACGGTCGCCGCGTGCAGCGGAGTTCCTTTCTGCTTCAGCTCGACCTCCACGATCTTCTTGGCGTTATCCCAGGCGCCGCCCGCGTTGGCCATGAAGATTGCCTGGAACAAACCAAACAGCGCGATAGAAATCAGGTAGCCAATGAAGAAGTATGGCTCGACGAACGCGAAAGCGAGCGTCGCGAAAAATACCGTCAGGAAAATGTTGAACATTCCCTGCTGCGCGTACTTGGTGCAGATCTCGACGACCTTCTTGCTGTCGGCTACGGACGCCTTTGCGGCGCTTTCGAGATTGATGTTCGCCTTGATGAACTCGACCGCGCGGTACGCTCCGGTGGTGACTGCCTGCGTCGACGCGCCAGTGAACCAGTAGATCATCGCTCCACCGGCAATCAGGCCCAGCAGAAAGGGCGGATGCAGAATGGAAAGGTTGGCTATGAACTCCGGTTGCAACCCGTGCGTGAGTCCGAGGATAATCGAGAAGATCATCGTTGTCGCGCCAACGACCGCGGTCCCGATGAGAACTGGCTTGGCGGTCGCCTTGAAGGTGTTGCCAGCTCCATCGTTCTCCTCCAGCAGATGCTTCGCGCGCTCGAACTGCGGATCGTACCCGTACTCCTTCTGGAGCTGCTGGTGAATTCCCGGGACTTGTTCGATTAGCGACAGCTCGAAGATCGACTGCGCGTTGTCCGTGACCGGACCATACGAGTCGACGGCAATCGTCACCGGCCCCATTCCCAGGAATCCGAATGCGACGAGACCAAACGCGAATACCGCTGGAGCGACCATCAGTGTGCCAAAGCCGGTGGTGCTGACCAGAAAGCCGATCGCCATCAGCGACATGATCGCCATGCCGATCCAATACGCGCTGTAATCTCCAGCCACCAGTCCGGATAGAATGTTGAGCGATGCCCCGCCCTCTCGCGACGAAGTCACGATTTCCCTGACGTGACGCGAGTCCACTGAGGTGAACACCTTCACGAGCTCGGGAATGATCGCCCCGGCGAGCGTGCCGCACGTAATGACAGTCGAAAGCTTCCACCAGAGTGAGCCATCGCCGAGGGCGGGCAATAACAAATAGGAGACGAGGTAAGTGAGCGAAACGGAGACGAGCGACGTCAGCCAGACGAGAGATGTCAGCGGCGTCTCGTAGTTCATCTCGTCCGCGTTGGCGTAGCGGGCTTTGGCGACTGCTTCGTTGATCAGGTAGGAGAGTCCGCTCGCCACCACCATCATGATGCGCATCACGAAGATCCACACCAATAGCTGCACCTGCACCGCCGGCTCGCGCACGGCGAGCACGATGAACGAGATGAGCGCGACACCGGTCACGCCGTACGTCTCGAACCCGTCGGCGCTGGGACCTACGGAATCGCCGGCGTTGTCCCCGGTGCAGTCCGCGATCACGCCTGGGTTCCTGGCGTCGTCTTCCTTCACGTTGAAGACAATCTTCATCAGGTCGGCGCCGATGTCCGCGATCTTGGTGAAAATTCCGCCGGCGATACGCAACGCCGCGGCGCCAAGCGATTCACCGATGGCGAACCCTATGAAGCACGGGCCTGCGTAATCGCCCGGTATGAACAGCAGAATGAAAAGCATGATCACGAGCTCGACGCTGATCAAGAGCATACCAATGCTCATTCCGGCCTTTAGCGGAATGGAATAACAGGGATATGGTTTACCGCGCAGGCTCGCGAACGCGGTGCGCGAGTTCGCAAACGTGTTGATTCTGATGCCGAACCAGGCTACCCCGTAACTGCCCGCGATGCCAACGAGGCTGAAGAGCAGAATGATCGCGACCTTCATCGCCTCGAACTTCAGCAGGAATCCGAAGTACAGCAGAATCACGAACCCGATGAAGATCTCGAGAATGAGAATGAACTTGCCCTGCGTGATCAGGTACGTCTTGCACGTCTCGTAAATCAGCTCGGAGACCTCACGCATCGATTCATGCACGGCCATCCGCTTGAGCTGACCGTAAAACACGAGACCGAACAGAAGTCCAAGTGCGCAGATCACTAGACCACCCATGAGAAGCGAGCGGCCGTGAATCCCGCCCACGAAGCTCACCTGCGAGAGATCGGGAATTATGAGGTTCGCTTCCCCGCCGGCCTTGTGCTCTACCGGGATTCCCCGCGCGGCGCCCGTCGCCGCTGCCGCGATCGCGCTGTCCGTGCGATTCTGGGAGACGCCCTGGGCGCCAGCCGCCGGCACTAGCAGAGCTGCAAGCAGCGTCAGAACGAGCGCGAACGTACCAACAACCGGTGCAAACTTCCGATTCATTCTTGAATTCTCCAAGGGTGATTAACGGCCGGCCGCGCCGGCCGGCTTCGTGCTCAGCGCGCTGGTGCGGCTTCCACCTTGCGCCAGATCAAATAAACTGG
>DASWDV010000310.1:0-1848 GCA_036395075.1 Gemmatimonadaceae bacterium
TTCCCCCGCCTCAGATTCCCACGGCGCAGCTTCTTCAGCATCGGCTGCAGGGAGAATCCGAGCAGCGGCAGGATTATCAGCGCGATGAGCGAGAGCTTCCACGAGATGCTGAACAGAATCGCGATGTAAACGACGACGAGCGAAGCGCTCTGCAGCGACTGCGTGACGATCTGTGTGAGGATCAGGCGCGTCTCGAAGGTGTCGTTGATGACTCGCGAAAGGATCTGGCCCGCCTTCATCTGGGTGAAGTAGCCGAGCGGGAGATGCGCGAGATGGCGGTACACGGAATTGCGGAGATCGCGGGTGACGTACTCCTGGAGCGTCGCGCCGAATTGTCCGGCGACCCACACGAGGACATTCTTGAGCAGCACCGCCGCGAGCACGACCAGGATCACGTTGCGCAGCGAGCGCATCTCGTCCCCGGGAACAATGCTGCTGCCGACGGTGGCGTTCAGGAGCTTGGAGACCCACCCCGACTTGAGCGAGGTCGATTGCTGATGGAACAGGATGTTGAGGAATGGGATCAGCAGCGCGATCGAGAATCCGTCGAGCAGCGCGGCGATGAGATTGGCGGCGATGGTGATCGCCATGCGCCAGGCGTGCGGGCGCAGGTACGGTATCAGTCTCTTGTAAGCCGAAGTTTTCACCGTAGATCCCGGCCGCGAATGGCGCACTGCTTCATCAGCGAGATTGACGTGCAGTGCCTGCAATCGAGCTACCGGCGCGGAGTGAGCAGAGCCAGCGGGAGAATTACTTCTTCGGGCGTGACGCCGCCGTGGAGGAACGAGCCACGATAGCGGCTCTGATACTCCCGCAGCTTGGTCGGGTAGACGAAGAAACAATCATTGGTCGCAAGCAGCGTATTTCCACCAGCACCACGGCGGGGCAGCCGCAGCATGTCCTCGCTGGAGAACAGCAGGGCCTGGTCGGGACGCTCGGCGCGCAGATCTTCGCCGAATTTGTAGCGCAGGTTGGCGCTCGCGTCGCGCTTCGCGTACACCGTCGCCGGAGTGTTGCAATGAATTGAGCCGTGGTCGGTGGTCAAAAGCACCGAGATCTTCCGCCGCGATGCTTCCTTCAGGACGCTGAACAACGCGGAGCGCTGGAACCATTGGCGAGTGATCTGGCGGAGCGCGATCTCATCCCGCGCGACTTCATATAGTATTTGCGACTCACTGCGCCCGTGGGTGAGCAGGTCCACGAAGTTGAAGACGAACGCGCTGACGCCCTCCGGCCCGATCGCGGTGCCAAGGTGGCGCTCCAACTCGTCGGAGTTGGCGGCGGTAGAGATCTTCTGGTAGCGAACAGGAGTCCTTCCACACAACTCCTCGAGGTGCGACTCCAACAGCTCGCGCTCGTGGGCGTTGAGGGATTCGTCCTCGCGATCGGCGTTGCCCCACCAATCCGGCAGTCGCGCCGCGATCTCGCCGGGGAAAAGTCCGCTGAACAACGAATTTCGCGAATACGGGGTCGCCGTCGGCAGGACCGCGAAGTAGTGCGTCGTCTCGACGTCGAAAAAGGGAGCGAGCAACGGCTCGAGCACGCGCCATTGGTCGAGACGCAAACAGTCGACGACGATGAACACCGCCGCCTTGTCGCGCTCGAGGATCGGCAGCAGAAACTCGGCGACGATGTCGATCGAGAGCGGCGGGCGGTTTCCCTCGAGATTCTTCAGCCAGGCTGGGTAGTGCTCTTTCATGTACACCGCGAACTCGCGGTGCATGTCGGGATAGAGACCTTGCAGTGATTCGTAAAGCCCCATCTCTCCGGCGGCGGAAAGATCGACGTCCCAGCGCATCAATTCGTCGTAGCGATCGATCCAGCCGCGCCAGTCGAGATTCCGCTCTC
>DASWDV010000311.1:0-5177 GCA_036395075.1 Gemmatimonadaceae bacterium
CTCGATTCGTCGGCGATGGCCAAGCCCAAGGCCTTCTTCGGCTCCGCGCGCTCGGTCGCTCCGGAGCACGGCGGCGGGTCGCTCACGATCATCGCAACCGCGCTGGTTGAGACCGGATCGCGCATGGACGACGTCATTTTCGAGGAATTCAAGGGCACCGGCAACTGCGAAATCAAGCTCGATCGCTCCCTTTCCGAGAAACGGATCTTTCCCGCGATCGATGTCGCGACCAGCGGCACGCGTCGTGAAGACAAGCTCTTCCGTCCTGATCAGCTAGAGCATGTCTACACGCTTAGACGCGGTCTACAACAGATGCCGTCCAGTTCCGCCATGGAATGGCTCATCAAGCGCATCGCGGCTACGCAAAGCAACGACGCGCTGCTGGAAGGGCTGTAGCCGCCGGAAGCGGGAAGCGGGAAATGGTCTAGCGGGAATTGGCGCACCCGGAATTGGCGCACCCGGAATTGATGTAGCCGGAATTGGTGTAGCCGGAATTGGTGTAGCGAGAAGCGCGGTACTTATCGCCGGAGCGATTCTACTCGTTCCGGCGCTGCTTTTTTCGCAACAACCCACACCGCCGGATACTCTTCGTGCGCCGGCCACGACTCCTGCTCCGACCCAGCCCCCCGCGCCGCCACAGTCAACACTGAGCGCCGAGCCAAAGCCTCCGACGCATCCCGAGGTTGTCAATCTCACGCTCAAGGGCGTGCACGCGGTCAAACAGAGCGAGCTGCAGCAAAGCATCTCCACGACGGCATCGTACTGCAACAGCTTCATCCTCAAGCCGTTTTGCTGGATCACCAAATCGAAATACGTCTTCACGAAAAAGTATCTCGATCACAAGGAGCTCCAGCGCGACGTGCTGCGCGTCCGCGTGTTCTACTGGAAGCGCGGCTATCGCGAGACCGATGTAGATACCGCAGTGGTCGCGCGCGGTCACAACAAGGTGGGTGTCACTTTCTTCATCAAGGAAGGCCCGCCCACTCTCGTCTCCAACGTCATCGTGCGACAGGCCACTTCACTGTTGTCGCAGCGTGAGATCGACAGGCGAGTCGTCATCGGCAGGAACGGTCCGCTCAATCTGATCCGCGTCGACTCGTCGCGACTCTTCCTCCAGACCAGATTGTTCGACAAAGGCTACGCCGACGCCGAGGTCGACACGTCGATAGTCGTCGACACCGTTGCGCGCACGGCGGTCGTTACGCTCACGCTCAATCCCAAATACAAGACGACTGTCGAAGACATCGTCATCAACGGCAACGAAGGCGTGAGCGATCGCACGATCAGGAAGTCACTCACCTTCCACGTCGGGGACATCTTCGTGCGCTCGGAGATGCTGCGCAGCCAGCGCGCGCTCTACGAGTCGAATCTCTTCCGACGCGCTGCCATCGAGCCGCGGCCTCCCATCGACATCGCGACACCAGATTCCGCGAAAGTCGTCGTCGTTACCGTACAGGAAGCGCCGCCGCGCGAAGCGCGGTTGAGCGCCGGCTTCAACACCATTGATTTCTTCCAGGTCGAAGGGCGCTTCACGCATTACAACTTCATAGGTGGTGCCCGCCGACTCGACGTCCAGGCCGTAATCGGCAACCTGCTCGCTGGCTCGCTGAACGGCCGCGGAATTTTTCACAGCGCGGCGCAGACTTCCACGGCCAATCTGGCGCGGTACTTCGTTCCGACTTACAACGCCAGCATTGATCTTCAGCAGCCCTGGTTCGGATCACCGCATAACGCTCTCGCCCTGAGTCTGTTCTCGCACCGCCGGTCGGCACCGGGCATTTATGTCGATCGCGGATATGGAACCAGTCTCGCATTCACGCGCGAGCTCACCGAGCGTGCTCCCGCCAGCCTGAATTATCGCTTCGAGATCAGCAAAGTCGACGCTGGTGACGTCTACTTCTGCATTAACTACGGAGTGTGCGATTTCCCGACGCTCGAGGCGTTGCGCGGAAACCAGAAACTCTCACCTCTCGCTCTGACGATGACGATGGATCGCACCAACGACCCATTCTCGCCGAACAGAGGATATCGCGTCAACGGAAGCCTCGAGCACGCATCGACGTTCACTCTCTCGGATTTCCGGTACAATCGCGCTTCGGCTGACGCCGCCGCTTTCTATCAGGTGAGAAGCCGCGGTGCATTCGGCGCACATGCGCGCATTGGATGGGTGAACTCACTCGGCAGCACGTTTCAGGCGGTGGGGGTCGATGCGGCGCTGAGCGGCGGCATTCTGCATCCCAGGAAAAGATTCTATGCGGGCGGCTCGCACTCGGTGCGTGGCTTCGGCGAGAATCAGCTCGGGCCGCGAGTGCTCACGGTTCCAATCGGTGTTCTTCAAGCACACGACAGCCTGAACGTCGCATGCGCCAGCGGAACGGACGTAACGACGTGCAATCCCGAGGCGCCGAATCTCCTGGACCGAGATTTCGAGCCGCGCCCGCTGGGTGGAAACTTCGTCGCGGAAGGAAGCATCGAGGCGCGCTTTCCGGTGTGGCAGCAGCTGATTGGCGCCGTGTTCATCGATGGCGGAATGGTGAGTCAGCGCACGACTCCCGCGCTTCCGAAGCGTAAAACGGCCATAACTCCGGGTTTTGGCATGCGGTACCGGTCTCCCGTCGGCCCCATTCGTGCCGATATAGGCATCAACCCGGCAGGCAGCGAATCACTGCCGGTTGTAACCGAGAATGTCGTGAATGGTCAGAAGACGCTCGTCACACTACAGCAGCGCCGTGACTACGCTCCGTTCAAGGGCGGCGGCATCCTCAACCGGATGGTCCTCCACCTGTCCATCGGCGAAGCCTTCTAATGCGTAGGTGGTGGGTTCGCCTCCTCGCAGCAGTCGTGATAGTGCTTCTCCTGCTGGCGGGGGCGGTGCTTCTGATCACCAACACCCCCTGGGGACGAGAGCGCGTTCGGCGCTACGCCGAGCGTCTCATTCAGAGGAACAGTCACGGGCTGGTGCACATCGGCAAGGTGACGGGCAATCTGCTGCGCGGCTTCACGCTACATGATCTGGTAATCACCGACAGTTCGCGCGCGCCGTTCGTCAATGTCCGAGAGGCGTGGGCCCGCTACAACCTCACCACGCTGCGCGGAAAGAGGATAGAGTTTTACGAAGTGCGTCTCGTCCGCCCAATCATTGTGCTCGACAGAAAGCCAGGTGGAAAGTGGAACTACGAGCGCATCTTCCCGCGCGATACGATCACGCCGGCCGGCCCGAAAAAAACGGGATGGGGAACCTGGATTCGGTTCAGTGATGTAACTGTGATCAGCGGCGACCTTACTGTCCGCTCGCCATGGAGTCCGGCCGGAAATCTCACGCCGGCGCAGACCAAAGATGCGATCCGACTCGCCCTCGGCCCTGCCGGACGTCTCGCGCTGCAGCAAGCTCCCGGCGGCTATCAGAAGGTTTCCAGCTTTCACGACATCAACGGGCTCTTTCCGCTCGTACGCCTGGAAGATCCAGCGTACAAGAGCCATCTCGTCAACGTAGCGGCGCTCAAGATGATCGCAGAGCCGTTCCGGCCGCCGGTAGCGGACGTGCGTGGACTGACGGGCGTGTTCGAATTCACGAGCGACTCATTGTGGTGGAAGGGAGCGCGAGCGGCGTTTCCTCGCACGCGCGTCAGCGGGGATGGCCTCTACTATCTCTACAACGACGACCTGCATCTAAGGCTGCACGGCGATCCGGTAAATCCGGGTGACATCCGCTGGGCGATGGTGCGATTGCCGGAGCAGGGCTCGGGCAAGCTCGATTTCGGGTTGGATTGGATTGGCAAGAAGAGCATCTACAGAGCGAAGAACATGGATGTAACGCTGGAGCGATCACACGTCGCCGGACAAATAGAGGCGACAGTCACCGACACGCTCGCGTACCGCGGTGCCGATCTCCGCTTCTCCAATCTCGACACGCGGCTAATGACGCAGCTTTTTCCGACGATGAAGTTTCCGCGGCGGCTGTTCCTCGCCGGGCGAGCGGCGTTCAACGGTGGACAGCATTCTCTACGCACCAACGCCGATGTCACGATTGATGATCCTCTCTCCGGACGAAGCCGCGTCGCTGCCATCGGCATAATCGGCCTGGACAACGGCGTTTTTACAGCGCGCGATCTACACACGCGGATGTTGCCGCTGCAAACGGGGCTGGCGAAAGCGATCTCGCCGAAGCTGTTCCTCAGGGGGACACTAACCGGAACCGCGACGCTCAACGGATCGAGTGCGGCGATCATGACGGCGGTCGGCGACGTCACCAACATCGATCGCGGCGCACTGTCGCACGCAACGGGTCGGCTCGCCATTAGAGGGAGAGGACTGACCTGGGTCGATCTCGATGCCCGCATGCATCCGCTCTCTCTCATAATGCTCGGACGCTTCATGCCGAGCGTCGGGCTCCGAGGCAACGCGACGGGACCGCTCCGCCTCAAGGGGACGATCAACGATCTCGCTATCAACTCGCAGATGACGCTAGCCGACGGCGGGTTCGTCGATCTGCGCGGCACCATGGATCTTGCGAGCAGGGTGACGGGCTACAATCTCGAGTTCAAGACCCGATCGCTCAACGTACATACCATAATCGCCAGGGCTCCGACGACGTTGATCACTGCCGTTGGCTCGGCGCGCGGCAGGGGATTCGACCCAGCGACGATGCAGGCGCAGCTCGTGGCGAACGTGAGCGCCTCGACCATCGACACGGTTTCAGTCGACAGCGCCAATGTGAGAGTAGCGATCGCCAACGGCCTGGCGCGCTTCGACACGCTCGCTGTCGATTTGCCGCAGGGAATAGTCGAAGCGAAAGGAACGTTCGGGCTCACTGCCGCACATACCGGAACGTTGAGCTATCACGTCGCAATCGATTCGCTATCGCATTTCGCCGGACTGATCTCGAAGGACACTGGTGTCGTTGTCCCGCGCCCGGGAATTCTCGCTAGCCGCGCTCAGAAGGCGCGGGCAGATTCCTCCCGGATTGCGCGCGCTACGGAGGTCGAGCGCGCCGCGACCGGATTGGGACTTCCACGCACGGTTGTCGACACGCCGAAAGCAGTGTCGAAGAACCAGGTGTCCGGCTCGCTGCGAGCGGATGGCGTCGCGACCGGCAACATCAAGAACTTCAGCCTGAAGGGGACCGCATCGGGCTCCAGCATCGTTGCTCGCGGCAGCACCGTCGGCTCGTTCACCGC
>DASWDV010000312.1:0-3726 GCA_036395075.1 Gemmatimonadaceae bacterium
TTCGACGGCGCACCCGATCATGTCCACCACTGAGAGCATCGAGGTGCTAAGGCTCAGTCCCGATGGCCAGTGGCTGGCCTTCGATTCCGACCGCTCCGGCAACATGGACATTTATAAAATGCGAGTTGACGGGACGGGTCTTCAGCAGCTGACCCGCGACCCCGCCGACGATTTTCGGCCATCGTGGTCGCCCGACGGCCGCGAGATTGCCTTTCATTCGTGGCGCAGCGGCAATCGGGACTCCTATGTGATCGCAGCCGACGGATCCGCGGAGAGGATCATTGCCTCCGGGCCAGCACACGAGTATTCGGGCACCTTCTCACCGGACGGTAGCCAGATCGCTTTTGATTCTGATCGCAGTGGGCAGATCGAGATCTATATAGCGGGAAGCGGGAGTGCGGGAGTCGGCAAGCGGGAGGCGGAAGGCGGGGTTCGGCGACTGACAACGGGTGGTGGGAGTCTGGCGCGGTGGTCGCCGGACGGGAAGTTTATCGCGTATACCATAACTGCTACTAACACTCCTGGAGTGCCGTACCAAGCTCCATTGAGAGTGATTCCCGCGGAGGGCGGAGCGGTGCGGACCATCCCCGTGCCTGCATCGTTGGGGCAAATGGTCGCGATTGAAGGTTGGAGCGCCGATGGTAAGAAACTTTACTTTCGCGTGATAGCTCCGAATGGAGATCGCAACATCGCCGAGGCTCCGCTCGACGGGGGCACGCCATCTGTAGTGGTTCGCTTCGACGACCGCGACAAACGCCCATTCAATCCATTCTTTTCGACTGACGGGAAGACGATCTACTTCACGCTCGGCAGCCACGAAGCTGATATCTGGGTGATGGACCTCAGAAAGAAATAGATCGTTTGATTCTGATCGGATCTCCAGCCTCGAGACGCGATCAAACCATGCGTCGAGTCCTTTCAGCTTTCCTCGTTTTCTTAGGAATCGCTCCCGCGATTGGCTTCGGTCGTCTGTTAAACGGCGCTCACCAAGGGAAGGAGTAGGTCGCGCACCAGCCGTGCAGAATCGAGCGCGCGTCGCGCGTCCTCGACCGTTGGCAGAGGCTCCTCGGGATACCGAGAGCTGGGATAGAGTGCTTTCAGCAGGGCACAGGCTGCGATCAGCGCCTTATCCGCCCGGACGCTCGGCCCCTGGAGCGAAAGAAGTTTGGGCAGCACGTGTGTGCGCGGGGGATGCTTACCGCCTCTAACGATCAGCGCCTTGAGGAGTTTCTCGGCGCAGGCGTGAGCGTGGAAGCAAACGGCACCCGTGGCGGGATCGGCGGTCGCCATCGACAATTCTGCGGCCCGATAATCTTCCTCGGCGCGTTCGATCCACATGCGCAAGCCTTCGCGCGGCGCTTCGCGTACACGAGCGGGCCGGGCCGAACGTTGCGGCACCGCGCCCGACGAATGGAGAAGCACTCCTTTCCTGGCGACAAGCCAATCGAGGAAGCCCGGGTCGGCCTGGCGGCGCTGATAGTCCGATACGGATCTGACGAGAACGTCGGCTCCGACTCCAATCGCCTGCAACGCGTCATACGCTTCGCGCCGATCGCGCTCGAGGTCGCTGCTATCGTGCAGCACGACCATCAGATCGTAGTCGCTGTCCTCGTGCGCGCTTCCCGTCGCGCGACTACCGAACAGCAGAATGAGCTCGGGACTGATGCGCTCGCGGATCGCGTAGACGATGCGCTCTAGCGGTGGCTGTGCGACGGCTGTAGAGTCGGACATACGCCGAGCATAACACGTCCAGGGCTTTGATGCAGTATCGAAAACGCGCCTAGGCGCGGCCACGTTATGTTTGAACTGTGCCTGTGATTCACAAACCTGGTTTCCTTGCGCTTCGCATTTTTGCCGTGATCGCCGCGGTCGCATGTGGCGGCGGCGCTCCCTCCAATAACGGAGGAGTCACCACATCTCCTCCGCCAATCCCACCAGCACGACAGGCCAAGTGGGCGCTCGCCTGGAGTGACGAGTTCGACGGCACGACAATCAATCAGTCGAACTGGATCGTGCAGGACGGCGCCGTTAACGTGAACGGCGAGCTGGAATACTACACGCCGAGCGACGTGTATCTCGAAGCCGGCTCACTGGTGCTCGAGAGCGAGCTGCGCACGATTGGTGCGCGAAGATTCACGTCCGGCGAAGTGCGCACAGGCAACTTGCGTAAGGTGGATTGGGGCAGCGCAGTGGAATGGCGAACGCAGGCACCGTCGGGCAAGGGAATCTGGCCGGCGAACTGGATGGTTGGATGGCAGTGCGACGGCCTGAATCCGTGCAGCACCGACTGGCCGCCGGAGATTGACGTGCTCGAGATAAGGGGCAGCGCGCCGAGCGTCAATCTGATGACGCACTGGTGGGGAAGCCCGCCCAATCAGCAGCATGAGACGTCGCAATACGACGCCGTCACCAGTCTCGCCGACACTTATCACACCTATCGCGTGGAGTGGTTTCGCGACAGCGTCGTCTGGTATATGGATGGTGTTCAGCGGGCCAAGCACACCCAGAACGTGACGGCCGGTGCCATGCAGCTGGTGATGAATACCGCCGTCGGTGGTTTGTTCGACGGGAATCCGGACCAGACGACGGTGTTCCCACAGTACCATCGCATCGATTACCTCCGGGTTTATCGAGACACCGCGAACGTGTACTGACCCTCGACGCTACTTCAACGATTCCACCAAAGCCTGATAGACGAGCGTGCTCCACTTCCGATTGATGTCGGTGGTATTCGGAAGCTGATTCATCATGAACACCATCACGTCTAGCGCGGATAACCAGCTCTCCACCACTGTTCGGACACTTAGTCATCATCGCGCCGGTGCACAGAGCGCGAGTATGTTCATTGCCGGCCTGGAAGGAGGAAGCCATGAAGCTCCGGACCGCCCTAATTATTTCGCTTACCATTGGTGCGGCGTCCTCGGCGCCGATCCGCGGCCAGCCGGTCAACGGATCTTTGGCCCAACGCATCGAGCGAATTATTTCCCGCCCGGAGTTTCGACACGCGCTCTGGGGCATCGAGTTCTACTCACTCGACACCAAACAACCGCTTTACACGCTCAACGCCGACAAGTTGTTCACGCCGGCTTCCACCACTAAGCTGCTCACCGAGGGGACAGCACTGAGCCTCCTCGGAGCCGACTATCGATTTCGGACCCGCGTCTATCGCACCGGACCTGTCGCGTCAGACGGGACGCTCAACGGTGACATCGTGCTCGTGGCGAGCGGAGATCCGAACCTCTCGGGCCGCATGCGTAGCGACGGAACGCTGGCGTTCGAGAACGAGGATCACACCTACGACGGTGACCCAAATACGCGCGCAGTGCCGGGTGATCCGATCGCCGCTATCCGACATCTGGCCCAACAAGTAGCGGATCGAAAAATCAGGAGAGTCACCGGCCGCGTCATCATCGACGCGTCGCTGTTCAGGAGCGGTGATCGCGAGCTCGGAACCGGCGTTGTCATCTCGCCGGTCATGGTCAACGACAACATTGTCGATGTCACGATCACCCCTGGAGCGACAGCGGCTTCGCCCACTACGGTGGAGATCTCGCCAGCCACTTCATACGTCCGGTTTGTCAACGAAACGACAACCGGCGCGCCTGGTACTCGCCAAACAGTGGAATGGGCTTCCGACAGCACCCTGCCCGACCAATCGCATCTCGTCACGATTCGCGGCTCGATGCCGGCCGGACACAAAATCCTATTTGCCTACGACGTTCCGTC
>DASWDV010000313.1:0-5172 GCA_036395075.1 Gemmatimonadaceae bacterium
ATCAACGGAGCCACAGTTACCACGACCGTGCTCGCCGAGATTGGGCGTCAGCTCGTAAATCTCCACGGCCAGCACGACGCTCAGACGCTGCTCGACGGCGAGTCTCAGCGCAGTATTCTCGATGCGTTCGGTGGCGCCGAATCCCAGGCCGAGCTCGTTGCGCGCATCTATTCCGAGCTGTCGGCAGTTCGGCGCGAGATCGCTACGCTCTCATCGCGCCGCGCGGAAGCGGAGAAGCGCGCGGACTACCTCAGACACGTCGCGAATGAGATCGAAGACGCGCGACTGTCACCCGGCGAAGACGGAAAGCTGGAAGATGAAGCGCGCGTCCTCGAGAACGCCGACGAGCTCCGCACGCTGGCCAACAGTCTCAATGAATTGTTGTCCGGTGAGGAGGCGAGCGTACTCACACAGCTTGGCGCCGCGCAGCGGCCGCTCTCGTCCATCGAGCGCATCGATCCTTCGGCTGCGCGGATGCAGGAACTGTTCGATGCCGGGTTCTACGCTCTGCAGGAGCTGGCGCGCAGCGTCGAAGACTATGCCGGGTCGGTGGAGCTTGATCCGGCTCGCCTCGACGAAGTTCGGCGGCGACGTGATCGGCTGTTCGGGTTGCTCAAGAAGTACGGTCCGACGCTCGACAACGTGATCGAAGCCGGTCGTTCCGCGCGCTCGGAGCTCGACCTCATCGATACCGCTCAGTTCGATCTCGCCAATCTCAACGCGCGCGAGATCGACGCGCGCCGCCGAATGTCCGCCGAATCAGAAAAACTCTCTGAGAAGCGCCACGCCGCCGCGAAGAAGCTCGCCAAAGCGGTCGACGCGCTATTGCCGCCGCTCGGAATGCCCGACGGGCATTTCTCGGTTGCGCTCGTTTCGCGTGACGAGCCCACTGGCGAAGGCGCCGAAGATGTCGAGTTTCGAGTGGCACTCAACGTTGGACACGAAGACCGTCCGCTAGCGCGCGTCGCGTCCGGTGGCGAGCTGTCTCGCGTGATGCTTGCACTCAAGACAATTCTCGCGAGGGTCGATCAGGTTCCGACCCTCATCTTTGACGAGGTCGATTCCGGAATCGGCGGCCGCGTGGGTTTACAAGTCGGCGACACGCTCCGCCGCGTGGCGAAAGAGCACCAGGTTTTCGCGATCTCGCACCTGCCGCAGATCGCGGCCCGCGCGCATCACCACATCGTCGTCGCGAAGGGCGCAAAGGGCGGAGTCACGACCGCCGATATTACAGTGCTCGAAGGGACCAGTCGCGTGAACGAAATCGCCCGGATGCTCGGCGGGGATCCGGAGAGCAAGGTGAGCCGCGCCCACGCGAAGGAGCTACTCGAGAGCGCGGCCGGAGCGCTGTGAGCGATGGCCGCCGGTGGGGAGAGTTGCCGGAGCTGAGCTATTTCCCGCCGAATATCCGAGCGTACAACCGCAGCTGAATCTGATCGGTGAAGAACTTTGGCTGATTTCCGCCCGCGCCCTTTACCGTCTGCCAGTGGAGGTACGTCACTTCGAATGGAACCTTCGCCTTACCCTGGTCGAAAGCGTACAGGTTCGAGAAGGAAAGTCCGCCGCCGAGTCGATGCTCGGTCTGTTCAGTCTCGAGATCGAGCGTAGAAGCGTTGATGGTCAGATCCGCGAATCCCGTCACCGCCTGTGGAATCGTGAACGTCCCGGTGTAGTGATCCTGCTGCTTGTGCCGGTACATGTACCAGCCCGAGACGGCGAGGAAATCGTTGACGACGACGCGCGGAGCCGTCTCGAACTCGAACGCGGTGCCGAGCTGACGGTGCACCGTCTGCTTGCGGTAGTTGGGCGCGAGCTCCTCGTTGGGAAGATCGAGAATTCGCATCTCCTGCTCGTCGGAGAACGGCTTGTTGAAGCGGAGAATGAAAGACTCCCACAAGTGGCTCCCAACCAGAAGATCGCTGAACCAGCGTCCTTCGATTGCTTTCGCTCCGCGCCCGGTACCGATGTCGATGAAGTTGTTCGGCGATTCAATCTGTCCGCTTGGAATGCGGAAGATTCCACCGATCGCCGTTCGAAAGTTCAATCCTTTGGGCGACATTCTGGCTTCGGTATTTCCCCCGAAAGAATCGAATACCGAGAACTTGCCTCCGATATCGATATCCCCGAAATGGGACCTGCCGACTGATTGAAGCGGATCGGCGATAATGCCAAAGGCCGAGTCGGAAAGAATGCGCTGTGCATCGCGAAGTGACAGACGGCTCTGCGACGCGAAAGGTCCGTTGGTCGTAATGGGATTCCCAGCGCCGAGGAACTGCGTGTAAAGCGCTTTGAAAGCCTGGGTACGAGCTTCGATTGCCAATTGTGCATCGGTTCCGACAATAGGAACGAAAGGCGAGGTCGTGTAGACGCCACCAAGGGGGTTGTACGGGCCTCCAACCGGGCCGACAGCACCGCCCGCGAACCTGCGCGAATTGTCGATCAGGGACCTCGCGTTAGCCTGATTTGCAATCAGGGCCGGACACGATGGGGACACGGCGGGGTTCGCGATACAGGCATTGAGCGAACCCTCGAGCGTGGCGGCCGCGGTGATGAACTGAGTGTACATCGTCACGTCCTGCGTCGCGGCGGCAGGGACGGCGACCGCGGGATTGAAGCCGAGATTTCCGTTGGTACCGGCGGTGTTGACGTTGAAGAAGGCGGACGACTGCGTGCGGACGTATGGAACCTGGATGCCCACCGAGAACCGCTTGGAAAGTCCCGCCTCAAACACGAATGGGAATGCC
The DNA here is from genome assembly GCA_036395075.1 of Gemmatimonadaceae bacterium. Classification (GTDB taxonomy): domain Bacteria; phylum Gemmatimonadota; class Gemmatimonadetes; order Gemmatimonadales; family Gemmatimonadaceae; genus UBA4720. The sequence continues at coordinate 2,745 of DASWDV010000313.1, forward strand.
GCGACATGATCGTGGAGATTCACGACGGTGTTGCCGAGCGTGGCGTACCAGTTCGGATTTCCCGTAAGGGTCTGAAGTCCCGTTTGCAGGCTCGCGAGGTTGGGGAACTGCTTTACGCCAATCGTGTCGAGGGTGAAATCAATGCCGAGCGGCTCGAGCGCTCCATTGGGGCGGCCGGGAGTGTCCATGCCGTACCGTTCATTGAACGCGGTCCACTGCCCGAGTGTCCGGAACCGGAACACACCCCGGGGTAGCACCAGGGCGTCGTCGCCAACGCCGAGCACGCGCTGGGCGGCGGCGGGATTGGCGAAAATCGCGATGAATGCCAAAGCTACAGTGGCAACGCTGACCAAAGGACGGCGCATAGGTTCTCCGCACGGTTTAAAGAGAGATGAAGGCGACCGTCGGAGTGAGGGGACGTTCGCCGGCGGGGAGACGTTATCATTCCGCGCGAGGTTTTGTCAACTTGGAATTCCGCTGGTCTGTGCGGCGCTTGTTCGCGTCATTTTTCGCGGTAGCTTTGTCACTGGTTGCGGGAATAGCTCAGTTGGTAGAGCACAACCTTGCCAAGGTTGGGGTCGCGGGTTCGAGTCCCGTTTCCCGCTTCGTTTCTTCTCGGGCTCCCTGTAGTTCAGTCCGCGTGTGGGCCGACGCGGTGGCTTGTCATTCTCGGCTCGGGTGGCGAAATCGGTAGACGCGAGGGACTTACAATCCCTTGGGACAAATTCCCATGCGGGTTCGATCCCCGCCCCGAGCATAAGATCCTCCTTCCGCTGGAGTCGCACCAACACCGCCGCGGGATCCATAGATCGTGGAATCCTCGAGACGCGAAACTATAACGTCCGAGTAACTCGGAGCCCGCAATGAGCGCAGCGACCGCAATGAAATTCGCGCCGCGAAGAATCAAGCGGGTACTGCTGATTGTGAACCCGGCGTCGCGCCGCGGCGACCGCATCCGGCGAAAAACGCTGAAGGCGTTCGAAGACGCTGGTGTGGAGTGCGATCTCATGCCTACCCAAGCGCCGGGACACGCCGGAAGTCTCGCGAAGGCACACGCTCATAAATACGACGCGGTCTTCACTCTTGGCGGCGATGGTACGGTCATGGAAGTGCTGGGTGCCCTCGCCCATCATGGACCTCCCGTTGGAGTGCTTGCTGGCGGCACGGCCAATGTCGTCGCGCGGACTCTGCGAATTCCGCTCAACCCGGCGCGGGCGGTGCCAATGCTCCTCAACGGAGACCGGGCAACGCTGGATCTCGGACGGCTGGGCGACGGCCGCCGCTTCGCGATCGGTGTTGGCGTCGGACTGGATGCGACGATGATCTCTGAAGCGCCGGCAAGATTGAAGAAGCGGTTTGGTTTCATGGCGTACGTAATCGGAGGGTATAAAGCCGTACTTCGGAACCAGAAGTTCCAGCTGCGCCTGACTGTCGACGGAGTCGTCTATGATCGCGTCGCGTCCGCAGTGCTGATTGCGAACTTTGGTGCTGTGCTCAACGACCTCGTGAGGTTTGGCGATGGGATCGTACACGACGACGGTCTTCTGAATGCGTGCATCTACTCACCAGTGAACTTGGCCGACGCGCTGCGAATCCTGTGGCGAATGGTGAGAAAGGATTTTGGTCCCGACCCCTGCCTTTTTTACAAGGCTGGTCGTGATTTCCGGATCGAGACGCTGCCACACATGGCCGCGCAGGCTGACGGAGAGTTGTTGAGCGGCACTCCGCTCTCTGTATCGGTCGACCCGCTGGCCGGGTGTTTGCTAATTCCAAAGCGGGATTGAGAGCGCTGTCGCGCCTCACGGTAAACGCAGGACACAGGAGATTTGGTTGGGCACCACCGCCCGCGCGCGCCCAGGAACGGGCACCGTCCTCGGCACCTTCTTCTACATGTGGGTGTTGGTGGGGTTCGTGCTCGGAACCGCCATTCTGCTCGGACCGATCCGGCTAATCACGCAGGGAATGGGCGGTGCGGGATGGGAGCGAAGCTCACACGACCGCATGCTCGTGTTGGCGTTTCTCATATGTCTCATATTTTCTCTTATTCTCACGCGCTCGATCGTCGGGGCGATGTTTCGCGCGCGCCATCGCAACACGAGGTGGGTGGTCGCCGCGGTGGTTACACTGCTTGCTGCTCTGACATCGTGGGAATGGTCCAATCCGGGCAAAATGATAGCGGGAATCGCGGGAAACCTGGATGGCGGTACGTACCAGATCGCGGGAGGCGCTCGCTTCATTTTCGGCTCCTACCCCGACGACGCAAAACTCCGCGCGCTCAAACGGGAAGGAGTTACTTCCGTCATTTCGCTCCTCCATACCGGAGTCGTGATGGAGCGCGAGGGAATCAGCGCTGAGACCGCCGCAACAACGCAGCTGCACCTTAGACTCATTCGTGCCCCGCTTCTGCCGTGGGGCGATGACAATGGGC
>DASWDV010000314.1:0-2610 GCA_036395075.1 Gemmatimonadaceae bacterium
CCCATCACGCCACGCGTCAGGCTGAACGCGAAACGCGCCGTCCGCCGTTGCATCTGAGTGATGTCACGGGCCGGTAGCTCATCGAAAGCTGGCGTGTTGATCAGGACGAGCTTCTCGACGCGCTCCGGACGATTGGCAGCGAGCTTCATGGCAACATCGCCGCCCAGATCGACACCCACTATGACTCCGCGCGACACCCGCAATACCGTCATCGCCGCGTCGAGGTACTCGGCCTGCGCGGCGATTCCGAAGTCGGCATCAAGCGGGCGGTCCGACTGCCCGTGTCCAAGCATGTCGACTGAATACGCAGTGTGTCCGGCAGCAGTGATTGTCGGCGCGATCGCGCGCCAGAGAAAGTTGCAGGTTCCGAAACCGTGTAGAAGGATCACGGCGGTCCCGCCATGTCCGTATCTCTCGACGTGCATCGCTCCGGGACCGACTGGAGCCCTCAAGACATCAGCTTGCATCCCGATACCCCTCTCTTAGCTTTCGCGTCACGCTGAACAACCAGAGCCACCACCGTTCACGAAATCGATTACGCGCGATGCCTCCCAACAACCAGCAGCCGAGAGACAGGAACCTACCCCCGAGAAACACCGTCAGGGAGGGCCGTGCATCAACCCGGCCAAAGGCATTTGTCTGGGTGCTGGGCCTCATCGCGCTAGTCGGTGTCGCCGCGCTTGGGTACGTCGCGACCAGACAGAAGCCGCGGTCGGTAAACGTCAGCGAAGTAGCCGACACGAGCAATGCTGGTCCTTCCCAGGGCTATTTGATAGGCAAACCCGATGCCCCGGTAAAAATTGTCGAGTTCGCCGATTTCGAGTGTCCCTCTTGCGCCGGTTTCTCGACTGTCACTGAGCCCGACGTACGTTCACGGATCATCGATCCGGGTCTCGCCAATCTCACCTATTACGATTTCCCCCTCACCCAGCACCGCAACACCTTGGCGGCATCCAACGCGGCAGCGTGCGCCGACGAGCAGGGCAAGTTCTGGCCAATGCACGACAGGCTTTTCCAGTCGCAGGACGAATGGAACGGAGAAGCCACCGATGACCCCAAGCCATTCTTCCGGCGCTACGCGAGCGACGTCGGCCTCGACGTCGCCAAGTGGCAGAGTTGTTTCGATGCCCGGAAGTACCAGAAGCGTATCAGCGCCAATCTTGCCGATGGTCTGCGACGCGGTGTGAACTCCACGCCGACTTTTGTGATCGGCAACAAGATGTATCCGGGTATGGCCTCCTACGATGAGTTGAAGAAGCTCGTCGACTCCGCAGCCAAAACTACGACCGCGCCGACGGCAAACGGTGTAACGACACCAGCAGCTCCAAAGAAGTGACCAAGCGGATGATCGTGGCCGCGCTCGCGCTGGCCGGGATCTTCATCAGCCTTTATCTCACGCTCTACAAGCTCGGAATCATCGGCGAGCTTAGCTGCACCATTGGCTCGTGCGAGACGGTGAACACGAGCAAATGGTCTCGATTCCTGGGCTTTCCCGTCGCCGCGTGGGGTTTGTTGTTTTACGTCGAGATGTTCGGACTCGCGGCAATCGGAACCATCGAGCGTCTGGCCGACGTGGCGGCGATCTCGTTCGTCCTCGTTGTCGAATCAGCGATCGGGGTGCTCTTCTCGGCGTGGCTCACATACCTCGAGCTCGCCGTCATCCACGCTATCTGTATCTGGTGCGTGACATCGGCGGTAATCGTCACCGTGATATTCGTGGTCAGCGTCGCGGATTACAGGGAGACGAGTGCGGCGATGGTCGAACCGGAAAGGTCAGAAACTGCAACTTAAGACTACCTGCTAGGAGCTTTCGGCGGGCCGGCTCGGGGCTTCGGGCGGCCACGAGACGCATTCGTAGTAGCTCGAAGCCGCCAGCTGGCTCGGCCCAGAGCCCCCAGCAGGTAGCCTTAAGTTGCAGTAAAGCTCTACGCCCGCTTGATGTCTCCCGCTCGCGATGCCTCGTCGAGCCTGAGGCGCGGTTTTTCTGCGGCCGAATCCTCGCCTTCGCGCTGCATGCGGCGGCGGAAAGGCACCAGATCGCGCCCGAGATGCACCAACGCTCGCGTCGCCACTGTGCTCGCGAGAGGCTCCGGGATGCCCATCACCCGAATGTAGGTGTCGATTGCCCGGTCGAATGAAAGGTCCTCAGCCAGCGTGTCGACGAACATCAGCGCGTTGTCGACGTGGCCACGAATGATCGTCTCCTCGGCGCGTGCTTGCGACAGGCGCAGCCGTCGTTCGGCGTTCGGATTGAGCTTGCGTCCGAAGATCGATTCGGGAAACAGATTGCGAAGGGCCATGTACCCATCCGTTGGTGGATTACGCACTCATGTTAGGCACGGAGCGTACCAGCGGATAGGCCTTGCCAAGCGATCAGTTTCGGACTTGATCAAGCTCGAGAGGCTCCACGCTAATGGAGAGTCGTTGTCGTCCACCTTCGCGATGCAAAAAAGCCCGGAGGATATTCCTCCGGGCTCTCTCTTTCTGCAAGGCGATTGCTCGTGCAGCCGCTTCAGATCATTAGACGCAGGTGATCACGCCGTTGACCATGGAGCAAACCTTGGCTGACTGCGAGTGCGTAGCGGTCGCGCTCCACGAAGGCGGCGGGCC
>DASWDV010000315.1:0-2739 GCA_036395075.1 Gemmatimonadaceae bacterium
GAGCTGCCGGCCGAGGACCGCGCCGATTTTCTGTCGTCGCTCGGGCTGGAGTCCGCGGGACTCGATCGGCTTATTCGCGCCGGTTACCGCCTCCTCGGCCTCGAGACTTACTTCACGGCCGGCGAGCAAGAGGTGCGCGCGTGGACCATCCACCGTGGTGATACCGCGCCCAGGGCCGCAGCGGTGATCCACACCGATTTCGAGCGCGGATTTATCCGAGCAGAAACCGTCTCTTACGATTCTTTCGTCGGCAATGACGGGTGGAAGGGGGCCCGCGAAAAGGGCGCCGTGAGATCAGAAGGAAAGGAGTACGTCGTCCAGGATGGCGACGTACTCTTGTTTCGGTTCAACGTGTAGCGGCTGACTTACTATTGTACCGGGTGTACCTGGTCGCGGATCTCCCCGCCAGGATTAACCGCTGTGTGAACGTTGACGTATGCCATGCCGTTATTGAACAGCGTTCTCAGCGAATCGAGCGACACGTTGACATTCATGGCGTTGGTGATTGAACCGCGTGCCACGAGTCCGTTCACTGTTCCGGTTGGAGTGATTGGAAACCAGAGATTGATGATAACGCTTCCGTTCGTTCCCGCCGCTGCGGGGCCATGAATATGTGACTGAGTGACATTCGTCATGTTGGTGAGCGTCATTTCCCAATCAATGGTCGTAACATTGTCGACGAACGTCACCACTCCTGTCCCAGTCGTAGTTTTTAGGGGTACCTCGTTCGCAGGCGACAAGTTCGCCACGTACGTCTTCCTGGCCGGGCCGGTCGAGTCACTGCCGCAGCTCGCGACGACGACGGCAACGACAGCCGCTCCGAATATTCCAGCGGCGATTCCTACAGTTTTGCGCATGTAACCTCCGGGAGGGCGCGGATCCAACATGCCTTCATCCGGCGCCTACCCGTAAGGCAACAATGGCAAACGGCTGCTCACGCCCGGCGAAAGGGTCCGGATTCCCGGTTGGCGCGCCAGCCACCGGCGCCGGTTGTTCGAGCGTCCTAATAACGCTTGGTGCCGGTCTTTTTGGTTGTCTTCCGCGTAGAAGTCTTCGACGTCGATGTGGACGTGCTCGCCATACTCGTGTCCTGCATTGCGGGCGCTGTTGAGCTGGCTGTGTAACTGGAACTGTCAGTCCTGGTCATCGCAGCTCCCGTCGTGTCCGTTCCGTAATCGGATTTTTTGGAACAGCCGGCAGCTATCACTCCGGCCAAAACCACCACGGCCATCCCTCCCCACTTTCTCGAACTTATTCGCACCTTCCCTCCTGCTCTGATGGCGACCGGATTGTTCCGGCGATTCGATTTGCCAGCGCATCGGCAATCAACGTGTGTGGCGGGCAACAAGAGTGCCGAATGTGCTTCCAGTTGTATTGCTGCCGACCACCGAGCCGTTGCCTCGCAGCGGCCGAAAGTTTAACTTCCCTCTCACAACGGCGACGCCCGTCGCCTTCACACCTTCCTCCCACTTCGGCAACCAGCTGGGAGGCAGATCACGACCAAAAGGAGGATTGCCGAGTGCCTCGCACATACGAGGCGGTGTACATCTTCGACTCGACGCTCGAAGACGCCGCCATCAACGAAAAAATCAACCGCTTTAACGGACTGCTCAGCGCCAAAGAGCAGCCGGAAGTCACGCATTGGGGTCGGCGCCAGCTCGCCTATTCAATCGGTCCGCGCGAGAACGGCTACTACGTCGTCTCGAAGTTCGCCACCGAGCCTACAACGCTACCCGAATACGAGCGCGCGCTCAGGCTCGACGACGGCGTCATTCGCTACCTCATCACGCTGCACGAGCACGAAGTCGGCGCTCCGCCGCAGTCCGAGGAAGAGCTGGCCGCGGCAACTCGCCGTGATGACGATGACGACGACGAGGATTAACAAACAATGAGAAGACCACAAAAAAGCTGCCCGTTCTGCGAGAGTCGCGTCCGTTGGATCGACTACAAGGACGACCGTACTCTTGGGCGTTTCATCACCGATCAGGGCAAGATCCTTCCGTCACGACTGAGCGGCGCCTGCGCACGTCATCAGCGCCAGCTCTCGACAGCGATCAAGAGAGCGCGATTCCTCGCGCTCATCCCGTATATCCGCGGTCACCAGGCGTAGATGGCGGAAGCCGCCACGACGGAGGAAAAAAGCCAGTCGTGGCGGCCGCTGCTCTGGGGGCTTGCCGCGTTCTTCGTTTTGCCGCTGCTCCCGCTGGGCGACGTCGTGTTCCCCATTCAGCAGACGCTGCTGCTCTTCGTTCCCGCGTTAGCCGTCTGCTCGATCGTTGGCTGGAACTCAGGTAGCCGTGCCGCGCTCGCGATAATCTGCGTGGCGGCCGCCGCGTCGATCCTGTTTCAGCCTGTAGTGTGGATGCGCCTCCAGCCCGTAGGTCTACCCGGAACTTCGTACGACCAGATGAGCCGTGCCTGGGCAATCATTCTTGTCTCGAGCTTCGGGCTCGTAAGCCTCCTCAACGCCGCGAGTGGGTTCTTCGCGCGCGCACTCGCGGCCGTCGGAATCGCGGTCGGTGTCGGCCTCGCTATCGCGCTCGCTTCGCCAAGTGGTATCGCGCGATTCCAGCGCGCTGGCGGCGAAGAATTCATGCGAAGAGCTGCCGCGACCGTCACGCAATTCGAGGCAAAGTGGGAGACGCCCGAGTGGAAAGATTTGACGGCACGGGCGCCGATTTTACAAACGATGGACGAGTTTGGCGCGGATGTCGAACGCGATCTTCCGGCGCGCACGAC
>DASWDV010000316.1:0-10689 GCA_036395075.1 Gemmatimonadaceae bacterium
CTGCGCGGTCATCCTCAGGTTGCCCTGCAGGAAAACGGGCAACGTAAACACCGAGGCGTAAAGGCCCACCCCCATCACTACTCCGAGCAACGTCCCCACCCACATCTGTCGGTGGCGCAGCACGCGGAAATCGATCACCGGATGGTCGACCGTCAGCTCGCGCCACATGAGGAGCGAGCCACCTACGATGCCGGTCACCGCAAGCACTATCATCGAGCGCGAGTCGAACCAGTCTTCGCGCTGACCATATTCGAGCAGGTACTGCAGCGAACCGACGCTCATCGCGAGCAGCGCGATGCCGATGTAGTCGATAGAAGGCGGACGCCGCTGGTGCTCCGGATCGTGCACGTATCCGATGATCATCGCCGCCGCGAGGATCCCGACTGGAATGTTGACGTAAAAAATCCACGGCCAGCCGTAATTGTCGGTGAGCCAGCCGCCCAGTGTCGGGCCGATCGTCGGACCGACCATCACGCCAAGTCCGAACAGGGCCATCGCCGTTCCCGCTTCCTTGCGCGGGAACGATTCGAACAGCACCGCCTGCGATACGGTCATCAATGCGCCGCCGCCCAAACCCTGCACGATTCGCCAGAAAACGAGCGCCGCCAGCGAGTGCGACGCTCCGCAAAGGAAGCTCGCGACGGTGAAGATCACGATGGAGCCGACGAAGTAACGCTTGCGGCCGAAGAATTCACCCAGCCAACCGGTGAGCGGAATGATTATTACGCTGGCCAGGATGTAACCCGTAGAGACCCACGCGATCTCGTCGAGGCTCGCGCCGAGGTTTCCCATCATGTCGGGTAGCGCGACATTGACGATGGAGCTGTCGATGACCTGCATCAGCGCCGCGAGGACAACGGCAAATGCGATGAGGTATTTGTGAGGCGCGCCTTCGGTCGTGGCGGCGAGCGGCTCTACGAGCGGTTCGTCTTCGCTTTCCGGTTCCGGTTCTACCGCACTAGCGACTGACATCGGTGGTCATCCGATGCAAACCGCGACCCACGTCGACAACTCAGGGATTCTGCTGGGAGGAATCGATGCGCGACTGCCTTGCTGCAACGGAATCGGTAACGTTGAGAGTCTTCTGGACCGCTTTCGCACCAGGAATCGGAGAACGAGCGATGATGCTGTCCTTCTCGCGCTCGGTTCGTACCGTCGTGTTCTGAGCTGTCTCGTCTGTGCCGCAGCCGGCGAGAAAAAGCGTGAAAATGCCGCCGGCTACGGCGATTCCGCGAATTGACATTCGAGCCTCTCGATCAGTTGGGTGGTCACGAGCCAGACCGCCGCAAAGGAATTTCTAATCGCCGTCAGGCCGGTATTCCGGCCGGCGCGGCTTCGGTTGTAACAGTCCCCGCGCCGCCAGCCCGTGGCCTGAAGAGCAGAGCGAAGAGAATGAAGACGACGAGTGCACCCGCCGAGGGCACAAGCCAGATTGAGTGCCAGTCGTGAGTGACCTTGAGGCATTCATGGGCGGCGGCAGCGGCGTCGCTGCACGACGGATTGGGTGTGGCGAAGCGATTGACTACCGCGCCCGACGCAAACGCCCCAATGAAATAACCCAGCCCGTTGGTAACAAAGTTGATCAGACCTTGCGCCGCCGCGCGGATTTTTTCGCCAGCGCGCTGATCGGTGTAGATCTGGCCGCTGACGAAGAAGAAATCGTAGCACACGCCGTGGAGCAGAATGCCCAGATAGATGAGCCACATTCCTGTCGAAACATTCCCCACTCCAAAGGCGAAATAACGAAGCGCCCACGCCGCCATGCCGACGAGCATGATGACCTTGATGCCGAATTTCCGCAGCACGAGTGGCAAAAGCAGCATGAAGAAGATCTCGGACATCTGCCCAAAGGTCTGAATGAAAGCAGGGTTGGGCGCTCTGATCTCATTCAGGAATGGATTCGCGAAGGTGTAGTAGAACTGGAGCGGGATGCACAACAGGAACGAGCCGGCTACGAAGATGAAGAAGTCGCGGTTGCGCAGGAGGGCGAGAGAGTCGAGTCCGAGCGCATCGTGCACGCTGAATCTTCCCCCTGGCGCTTTCGGCGGAGTGTGCGGAAGAACGAGCGAGTACACCGCCATGATGATCGACGCGCCAGCCGCAAGCTGCATGGGCAAAACCAACGCATCGGCGTGAAAGACCCTGCCAACGAGAATGCCGGCGACGATCCAGCCGATCGTACCAAGCACCCGAATGAAGGGGAAATCGCGCCCGGGATCATTCACGTGGTGGAACGAGATCGAATTGGTGAGTGACAGCGTCGGCATGTAGCAAAGCGCGTACAGAATGAGCAACGGGTAGAACCCGCCGAACGACGTCTGTCGCGAAACGAGGTACATCACGACGCCGCCGACGAGATGCAGCGCCGCGAGAAGCTTCTCGCTCGAGAAGTAGCGGTCGGCGACAACGCCCATAAAAAACGGTGACAAGAGCGCCGCGATCGCCGTCGCGCCGTATGCGAGGCCGATCTGCCGATCAGTGAAATGGAGAGTCTGCCCGAGGTAAGTCCCCATCGTAACGAACCACACCCCCCAGATGAAATACTGGAGGAACATCATCGCGGAGAGTCGAGTCCTCGAGAGAGGAGTCCTTTCGACCGCCACGGTCGAAGTCACTTGAGCTCCCGGATGCGGACATTGCGGATCGAAAGCGTTCCATCGTGATCACCCTGAATCGCGATGTAACCCCTCGCCGCCTTACCGTAATTCGGATAGGCGACGAACTTGCTCGCCTTGACCTTTGCCTGCCAATCGGCGCTTCCGAGCTCGTACTCGAGCAGTTTCTGTCCATTGAGCCAGTGCTGGACCGTGTTTCCGTTGACGACTATCAACGTCGAGTTCCACTGGTCAGCGGGCTTCACTACTCCAGCGGGCGACGGATATAGCGCGTAGTCGGCGCCAGCTGACGTCAACCTGCTCTGTCCGTCCGGGTGCCCGGCATCATCGAGTAGCTGGTACTCTGGCGCGCTCCAGTAAATGTGGTCGTACTCTTCGGTGCCGCGATAAAAAACGCCGGCGTTGCCACCCGGCCCGAGTTTCCAGTCCAGCGCAAGCTCGAAGTTTCCGAACTGATCCCTCGTCAGAATGTCCCCGACTGATCCCGACTTGGTTAGCACTCCGTCTACGATTTGCCAGCCGGCCGGCATCGTCTGCTGACGGTATCCTCGCCAGGCCGCGGTACTGGTTCCGTCGAAGAGTGAGCGCCATCCAGCGGCGCGCTGCTCAGGGGTCAACGACGTTGCAACTGAAGTGGTGGCACCGCCGGCTGCCGGGGTGTTGTTGCCCATTGGACTGCAGGCTGCGACCAGCAGCGTCAGCTGAGAGACAATCGCCGCGCGTGCGGCAGCTCCACGAATCATGGCTTCCTCGCGATAAAGTTTTCAGACCGCCCAACCGGCGCGATACTCTCGCGTCAGGTACTGATTTGCCTCCGGGATGTTGGTGACCCGCATCTGGTCACCGTCGTACAGGATCTTCCGTCCCTGACCCGTCCTGAGCGCTACGACTCCGAGCAGCATCGTCTCGGTGAGCTGCGCCGCGTACTCGATCGGTGAGCTCGCCTTCGCTGTGCCCTTGATGGCCTTCACCCAGTTCATCTCATGGGTCCACGTGATGCGCTCGTAAGTCTTCGGCACCAGTGCCGCTTCTTCAGTGAGCGACAACGGAAAGAGCCGCGGGTTCGACCCGTAGGTGTCGTTCATAAGAATTCCCTTTTCGCCGATGAAGATCACGCCACCTTCGCTCTTGAGCGTGACATCGTCGGGCAGCACGTCGGGACGCGGGGGATAAAGGCCGCCGTCGTACCAATTGAGCTTCACCGGCGGCTGAGCACCGCGCGCCGGAAACTGGTAGTGCACCGCGGTCGCTACCGGATAGGAAACCGGTTTGTTGTACCCACGCGCTTCGCGACTTCCAGCGGGCGCACTCGGATCGGGAGGAATCGGCATCGTGCCCCACTGGGTAGATGTCGCCTCGATGCTCGTCGGATGTGTAAGGCCCAATGCCCAGAACGGGTGATCGATGAGGTGCGCGCCCATGTCACCCAGCGCACCGACGCCGAAGTTGATCCAGCCGCGCCAGTTGAATGGGTGGTAGATCGGATGATACGGGACATCTTCCGCGACGGGACCCACATAAAGATCCCAGTGCAGACCGGCCGGGATCGGATACGATCCCATCGCCGACGCCAGCAGCTGATTCACGTATCGGAAACTATACGGATTCCCGAACGGACTCGGCGGCGGAGCCGGCGGTGGTGAACCGGTCGGACGCGGAACTCCCTGCGGCCAGTACACGACGGGCCGATTGGTCCATACGTGTACCTCGCGCACTGGTCCGATTATGCCGGCTTGAATCCACTCGTTGACCAGGCGAGCGCCATCGCTGGAGTGCCCCTGATTGCCCATCTGCGTGACGATCTTCGGGTTCGCGAGCGCCATGTCACGCAGTACCCTCGCTTCGTGAACGGAATAGGTCAGCGGCTTTTGTACGTAGACGTGCTTGCCGGTCTGCATCGCCGCCTTCGCGACGACTGCGTGGAGATGATCAGGAGTAGCGATGACAATGCCGTCGATGTCCTTCTGCTTGTCGAGCATTTCGCGGAAGTCCGAGTAGCGCGCCGCCTTGTCGAACTTGCTCTTCAACGTGATGCCGTCGGGGTTGTCCTTCCCGTCCTCTTTGAGCTTCTCCTCGACTTTCTTCTCGGAGAAGGAAAAATCGACGTCGGCGAAGGCAACGAGATTTTCGGTCTTGGCGAGCTGAAGCGCGTTCTCGGAGCCCATGCCACCGAATCCGACGACGGCGAAGTTGATGGTATCGCTTGGCGCCTGATATCCTACGCCTCCCAGAACGTGTCGCGGAACGATCATCACGCCCAGGCCGATCTTTCCGGCGTCGGCGACGAATTTGCGCCGCGTGACCTTCTTACCCTTCATGCAGAACGACTCCTGTAATTGTTTGTGTCGAACCGCGGAAGCAATCAGTACGTGAGCGCGTGCAGGTAGTTGTAGCTGTTGCGGATCGTTGCGATCGGATCCGCGGGCTGATCGTGCTCGACGAAGTAGTGCTGAATGCGATCGTTGGCGGCGAAAATCGTCCGGAAGTCGATCTTGCCGGAGCCGACATCTACCATGCGATTGTCGGGCGGTCCCGATGAATCCTTCACGTGCACGAGGGGAAAGCGATTCGGGAAGCGTTTGAAAAAGTCCAGAGGATCGCCGCCGCCGAACACCACCCAGTAAATGTCCATCTCGAAGTCCACCAGCGACGGATCGGTATTTCCCAGTAGTATCTCCAGCGGTCGAACCCCGCCGACTGGCCTGATCTCGAAATCGTGATTGTGGTAGGCGAACCGAAGACCGGCTGCCTTCGCCTGACCCGCGAATTTGTTGAGGAGCCCGGCGATTGTCTTCCAGTCGTCAGCTGTCTTACGCCTCTCTTCCGGAATCCACGGGAGGGTGATCCACTCGTGCCCAATCGTTTTGGCATCCGCGAACGTCTGCGGAAGATTCTTTTCCAGCAAGTCGATGGGGAGATGGGTCGACGGCGACGTGAGACTGTTCCTGGCTAGCAGGTCGCGAATTTCCGTTGGCGTCCGCCCAAAGTAGCCGGCGAACTCGACTTCGTTATATCCGATCGCCGCGACCTGGGCGAGCGTACCAGGAAGATCCGCTTTCATCAGGTCGCGGACCGAATACAGCTGCAATCCGATTCTCTTCAGCTTTCGTCCTGAGGCGACAGGCGCGCAGGCCTTTGCGTCGATCCCCGTAAGCCCGAGGGCGGCGACGCCAATCGTAGCGAGAAATGTGCGGCGGGTTTGCATTGTGCCAAGGTCGGTGAGAGTTCCGCCTAGTATGGAGAGCGAGAGCGCGGTCCGCAATGAACCGACTTATGTCAGTCCGCGGTAAGGGATTCCTCCGACGCATCGGCGAGAGCAGGCTTGTCCTCCTCTCTACGTGACGGAATCGCGAAGGCGAAGACGCTCCCGCTCTCACCGGGAAATTCCGCCCACGCACGGCCCCCGATAGACTCGACAGTTTCCTTCACGATGCTGAGACCGAGTCCGCTGCCATCCGCTTCGGTCACCGTTTCGTCGTGCGCGCGGAAAAACTCCTGAAAGAGGTTGTCCCGCTTGTCCGCCGGGACACCGATCCCATTGTCCGAGACTCGAATGACGACTTCCTTGTCTCGTCTCGTGTCGGGGCCTTCGACTGACGCATCGATCGAAACCCAGCGCTTGCCTTTCTGAGCGTCGGAATACTTGATCGCGTTCGAGACGTAGTTCATGAGACAGAGCTCCACTGTCGCAGCGTCGACCTCGATCGAAGGAAGACTGTCGGCGATTCGCACTTCAACGCCGCTCGCATCCGCTGCTTCGCGGAGCTCGCGAACCGCTTCAGTAGCGACTTCCGGCAGCAGGATGTTGCGGCGGTGACGAGGATCCATCTGGGGCTGCGAAAGCAGCTCGAGATTTTTCAAAACCCGCCGCAGTCCGTCGGCATTTTTCGAGACGATCTTCGCGAACTCCAGCCGCTCCTTCTCGTCCAGCCACGGCTCGGTCAACACCGCTGATGCGCTCGCTACGGCATGCACGCGATTCTTGAGCTCGTGGGCAACGGTGCGATTGAATTTGCGCAGACGCTCTTCGCGCTCAGTCACTTCCTCGTCGGACAAGCGGAGAAAGTGACTCATGGTTGCCTGGCGAATCAGCTCTACACCCTGCGAGATGCGTTGCCAGCAGGCGAGAAAATCGCGTCGCGGAACCGTCTCGGGTATTTGATCGGCACAATCGGCGATGAAATCGAAAATGATCTCGCCGAGCATCTCGTACTCCTTCAGGATTTCGTAGGCGTCGAACCCCTGCTCATGTCGCAGCGCACCCAGTTCCATCGCCTTCGCAACCACGGGAGCCCCGGAGTCAATGTCCTTGTCGGGCCGCCTCAAGTACCCGGCGATGCCTTCGATCAAAAGGGGGACGTGATTCAGAAGCTCGTGGGTCGGAAAAACTCTCTTGTCGGGGATAGCCACCCGCGCCCTGATCCGATCCAGCCATCGCGTGACGAGCTCCTGTTTCACAGTTCGGAGCCGATCGGCCAGTTCCCCAGCCAGCTCCATGGGGTACGTCGATAGCTCCAGCTCCACGAGGCCACCTCCATGCGGCATTCCTACGAGGCTCGATGGAATTGCAAAAATGACTCCTGCGCGTGCGAGACCGCGGGTATGACGGAAACGTCATGTTGAGCGGAGCGATCGAGAAAACGCGTAGCCAATTCGTGTTCATAATCGTCTTGATAGCGAATCTTTACAGTGAATGGGGACATGCGCCGCAAAACAATTCTTTCTATCTCTCTGATTTCGCTCGCTCTCAGCGCCTGCTCGCGCCACCGCGTTGCCGCCGCGCCTACGCCGTCAAACACGTCCGCTGACCGCGTAGCAATCGAAGCCGCGGATCGCGCGAACGCGCAGCTCCACGCGGACGCCGACAAGGTCACGACCGACCGCGAATCGGCTGACCGCGCCGCCAAAACGCAGGCTGCGGATCGCGCAGCGATCACGGCGCCGGTCTATTTTCAGTTCGACCGCTCCGAGATCACGGACGAAGGGCTTCAGCTGCTCGATCAAAAGGTTGATGCTCTTCAGAGAAACGCGTCGGTACATATTCGCATCGAAGGCAATGCCGACGACAGCGGGTCCGATGAGTACAACATGGCCCTGAGCCAGAAGCGCGCGGGAGTCGTGAACCGTTACTTCACGGAGCGCGGCATCGATGCCTCGAGAATCAAGATCGTGAGCTATGGCGAGGAGCACCCCGCGTGCACGACGTCACGTGAAGAGGACTGCCGCGGCAAGAATCGCCGCGATGAGTTCGTGGTCCTAGCCGGGTTCTAAGCTCGACACTATTCGCTTCCGAGCGAAACGCCCCGTCGGTCCGCCGGCGGGGCGTTTTTATTTTTGCGGTGAGGAAGTAATTTCGCCGTACCTAAGTTGCCGTTACGGTCTGAAGGGAGGACGATCTGCAACCTGCTGCTCAAGTCGCCCTCGGCGGCTGGGATAACTTCTACATCATTGTCGGATCGTCGGGTGCGGCGCTAACGGGACTTCAATTCGTCGTCGTTGCTCTCATCGCCGAGAGTCGGGTGCGGAGATCGGCCTCGGCGTTAGACGCGTTCGGCACGCCGACGATCGTCCATTTCGGCACAGTATTGCTGTTAGCCGCGATCATGACGACGCCCTGGCACGCGCTTTTGAGCGCAGCACTGGGGATCGGGGCGGTGGGGCTAGGTGGTTTGCTATACGGAGCGATCGTCCTCCGTCGCGCGCGAATGCAAAGCGGGTACAAGCCGGTGCTCGAAGACTGGTTGTGGCACACGGCGTTTCCACTTCTTGTGCACACCGTTCTCGTGGCCTCGGCGATCGCACTCTCGGCTGGGAGGCTCGGCGCGTTGATTCCGATTGCGGCGGCATCGCTTTTTCTCCTGTTCATCGGGATCCACAACTCGTGGGATACCGTCGTGTTCATCGTTGTCGATGACTCCTCGCAAGCTCCCCGGCCCACAGAAGTTTCCGAATCACCCCAACCCGAGCACCCGGAATAGTCGCAAGCGGACCGGCTGCTTTCCTTCGGCGCGACTTAGACCCTCGCCCTGGCCCGCCTGTATATGCCTTGACGCGCATATGCTCCGTAGAGTATATTAAGAGAATGGAATCGGTATTCGAAATCATTGCGGAGCCGAATCGGCGCGCGATACTGAGCTTCCTGGCCTCGTCACAACATTCAGTTGGAGAGATCGAGCGTCAGCTTCGTATGCCGCAGCCGACCGTGTCAAAGCACCTGCGGGTGCTGCGCGAGGCCGGCTTCGTGGAATCCACGGTGGACGCACAGCGCCGAGTCTACAGACTGAAGCCAGAACCGCTTCAGGAGGTCGCTGCCTGGCTGGCTCCGTTCCGCCGGTTCTGGTCCGCTCACGTCGATGCTCTGGAACGCCACCTCGACCGCATGGATCAATCAACGGGAACGAAAAGGAAGACAAGGAGAAGAAGATGACCAATCGCTTGCAGTACGCACCGGGGCCAGCCAGCGGCGCGCAGGTACGAAAGGATGGAGAGAAGTGGACGCTCATTCTCGTCAGAGAATTGCGCCACTCGCCGGAAAAAGTCTGGCAAGCACTTACCGACCCGGCGCAGCTCCGCGAGTGGGCGCCCTTCGACGCCGATAGGAGACTGGATACGGTTGGAACCACGGTGAAGCTCACCACGGTGGGAGCGCCAGCGCTGCACGTCACCGAAGCCAAAGTGAAGCGAGCCGACCCTCCAAAGAGGCTTGAGTACAACTGGGGCGACTTCGATATGCGATGGGAGCTCGAGCCACTTGCTGGCGGCACACGCCTCAAGCTGTGGACCAACATCGATCGTCGCTACATCTCAATGGGTGCTGCCGGGTGGCACATCGCTTTCGATGTTCTGGATCATCTGCTCAGCGGAACGCCCATCGGCCGCATCGTTGGTCCCGAGGCGATGAAGTTCGACGGCTGGCAGCGACTGAACGCCGAATACGCCAAGCAGTTCGGAATTGACATACCAACGTGGTCGTCCAACGCCGCGAAACGTTGAAGCGCGATCCAAACCCTGGAGTACCCCGATGTCTAGTGCAACCGCCGGCCCGGTCTCAGCTCCCCAGGCTCCCCGCTGGATGCTTTGGACCGGCTGGCTCCTTTCGATTGCGGTCGTCGGGCAGCTGCTCGCCAGCGCCTGGGTCAGGGCCACGCATCACAGTTCCGCAGTCGCGGAAATCGTGACGAGCTATGGCTATCCTGAATCTGCCATTCTCCTTATCGTCGTTGCCGAGTGCGCTTTGGTAGTACTCTACCTTGTGCCACAAACCTCGGTCGTCGCCGCAATCGTGATGACCGGCTATCTCGGCGGCGCGGTGGCAACTCATTTACGGATCGGAGACGCGGCGCGCGCGGCGATTCCGTTGGTCGTAGGAATTCTCGCCTGGGCGGGCCTCTACTTGCGGGACGCCCGCCTCCGCCAACTTATTCCGTTCCGCCGGTCGGCGTGACTAGCGTCGATATATCTGAACTCCAGGATGAGAGCATGAAAAAGTCAGGAGCGACGCAAGGCGAACCGGCGACGGAGCTGATCTCGAAAAGAATCGCCGAGCTCGGGGACTGGCGCGGAAAAACCCTCGGCAGAATGCGCGAGCTAATCAACGAAGCAGACCCGGATGTCGTCGAGGAGTGGAAGTGGGTCAAACAAACCAAACCCGGCACTCCGGTTTGGTCGCACGACGGCCTCATCTGTACCGGCGAATCCTACAAGAATGTCGTGAAGCTCACCTTCGCCAAGGGCGCGTCTCTAAAGGATCCGGCCCGTCTCTTCAACTCGAGTCTCGACGGAAACGTACGCCGCGCGATTGACATCCACGAAGGCGAAGAAGTTGACGAGTCTGCCTTCAAGGCGCTCGTTCGCGAAGCGGTCGCCCTCAACAGTTCTGGCAAGTCGAAACCTTCGAAGAAGGCGAAGTCGTGAGGTATTTCCGCCCCTTAACAGGTCCGACATCGCAACAAAGACGTGTTCTGCAGTGACGACCGGAAGAATCTCGGACAACGCGTTTATTACGTGAGCGCAGACCCTAATATATGACGGACCTTGCCATCTTTGTCGGCGATGCGGTCCGGAATCTTCGGAG
>DASWDV010000317.1:0-6155 GCA_036395075.1 Gemmatimonadaceae bacterium
TCCTCGAGATAATTGACGGTATAGGCGCCGTTGGCGTCGACGGTGAGAGTTCCCGTGTCATGAATTGCCTGATTGTCATTCTGAGCCGGGAGGTCGAGCGTCAGATCGGTGCCATACAGTGACCAGGTTCCGGACCTGGTGATATTCGAAGTTTGCGTCGACTGACCCGTTGGCGTGATACGATAGTCGTTGGTCTCGACGAAGCTTCCGTCGCTACGTAAGGTCATGAACCCGCCGGTCACTACGAACGTCGCTCCGTTGGGGTAGCCAGGGTACTGAGGATCGTTCGGCTGTATCGTATACGTCGCTGGTAGGGTCTTGCCGGCGTAGACCGTGAGCTGGTAATTGCCGGAAGCATCCGTCATCGGATTGGTAACGCCATAGTCAGAGCACGCGGCGAGTAGCATCACCGCTGTGAGGCTGACGAGTTTCTTTGCGTGTCTCATAGGCATGCGCCTCGCGCGTTCAGGTTGAGTGCGGAGCCGCTGGCGCAAGCCGGCTCTCACACAGATTTGTATGCAATTGCGTCACGTTATAGCCCACCACCGTCGCCGATATGTTCCTCGCCCCGCCCAGGATTAAGGTCTGCTGCGTTGCGTCGGTGCGTGAAGCGGAGCTCGCGGTCCGATTGGGCGCGTCGGCAATTGGGCTCGTTTCACGCATGCCCAGCGGCCCCGGCCCCATTCCGGACGCCCTCATTCGGGAGATTGCGGATACCGTGCCACCGACGATCGGGACGTTTCTCCTGACGTGTGAGACGAAGGCCGAGCCGATCATCGCCCAACAACGATTCTGTCGCACCAACACTTTGCAGCTGGTCGACGAAGTCGAGCGCGGTGTACATGAACGACTGCGGGACGCGCTTCCCGGCATCTCGATCGTTCAGGTGATCCACGTCCAGAACGACGACGCGCTCCGGCAGGCAGGGGCAATCGCTCAGGATGTCGACGCGATTCTGCTGGACTCAGGCAATCCCTCGCTCTCAATCAAAGAGCTGGGCGGAACGGGGCGCGCCCACGATTGGAGCGTGAGCCGGAGGCTTCGCGATTCTGTCGACGTTCCGATATTTCTGGCCGGCGGACTCAACGCCGGAAACGTAGCGAAAGCAATAGCGCAGGTGGCGCCGTTCGGCGTGGACGCATGCAGCGGACTGCGCACAAAGGGCAGCCTCGACGAAGAAAAACTTTCGGCCTTCATCCGCGCGGTCCATTCCAGCCGAATCTGAGCCCGGGATCGCGCGCCGTCTCCCAGTCGAAAACGTCCTTCACCGCGCGCAACAAGTCGCTCGCCCCGAGCGCGTGTTCCTCCGCCTTCAAGCGGCTCGTCTACAGGTATGAAGCCGATACTTTCTATGCAGCCGGCGAACCAAACACGCGCGGCGCGAACGATCACCATGAGGGTCATCTCGGCAACGACGACGGAGAGCACCACCAAGCCGGCGTCGGGGGTAGCAGGTACCTCGTCGGCCTGCTATCCCAGCCACGCTCCTGCGAGCAAATTCATTTGATGCAGTTATTCGCGACGTCTTCGTTCGCGCCTCCACAGAGCCTGCGCCTCAGACGCGACCGGGCAGAACGAATACTCAACGGCTTGCGCGCCGCGGTGGTGTTCCTGCTCACAGTATCCGCGCTCATGTACGCGCCGCACCTCTCACAGGCGTTGAATACAGCGAATGTCCTCGTCCTGGGACCAACACTCCTCTGGACTGTCGCGCAGTATCAAATCTGGTATCGCCGACCCGAGTTGCCGGCCTGGCTGTCGGCGGTCAATCCGATCGTCGATGTAACTGCCGTCACTGCAATCATCGGCGGATACGCGGTCGCTCAGTCCGGCGTGCTGGCGTTGCGCTCGCCGATCTTTCTGATGTATTTCGTAGTCCTGGCTGGTCGTCCGGTCGCTTCGTCAGTCCGAAAGGCCGCATTCATTTCGGCGCTGGCGTTTGCGGAGTACTCGCTGCTCCTCGTCTGGCTCTGGACGAGCGGCCGCCTTCCGATCGTGGTCAATCCGATCGAAGCAGTTCAGCTGGCGCGCATCACTCCGCTCGATGAGGCGGCGAAACTGATTCTTCTTGGCGTTTTTGGGATCGTATCGACCTACGCGACGTCATGGGTCGAGCACCTGGTCCGCGAGGCAAGCAAGGAATCAGCGGAGAGGCAGCGAGTAGTAACGCGCCTGGTTCAATCGGAGCTCGACACCCTCAAGCTGCAACTGAATCCGCATTTTCTTTTCAATGCGCTCAACAGCGCGATGGCACTGATCGCCACCGATCCGCCGGCCGCGGAACGAATGGTGTCGGAGCTGAGCGACTTCCTACGACTCGTGCTCTCCACATCGAGTGAGCAGGAAGTGCCGCTCGAGCGCGAGCTTGGCCTGCTCGATCGTTATGTCGCAATTCAACGGGTGCGATTCCAGGACCGTCTAACGGTGAGCTGCAACATCGAGGATGCGGTTCGTGCCGCGCTCGTACCGAGCCTGCTCCTGCAGCCGCTCGTAGAGAACGCGATTCGTCATGGAATAAGCCCGCGGGCGGGGGCCGGTTACGTGCAGGTCACGGCCCGACGCCTCGGCGACAAGCTCTCGATCAGCATCGTCGACGATGGCGTCGGGCTGCGCGCGCGCCGCTCCCGGGTACGCTCACGCGGAACGGGCCTCGGCCTGACGAACACCACGACGAGATTGATCCATCTTTACGGCGAATATCACGAGTTTGAGAGTGGCCCGCGCGAAGAGGGCGGGTACGCCGTCAGAATTACGATTCCCTTCAGACTTGGCCCTCCCGCCCCGGCGCGGAGCGGAGTACAGACCGACCATAGCCTGGCGACGGTGCACTCGTGATCGAGCAACCTTTGCGCGTCCTCGTGATCGACGACGAAGCGCTTGCGCGTCAGCGGCTTTGCTCACTGCTCACGCGCGTTCCCGATGTCCAGGTTGTAGGTGAATGTCAGAACGGACTGGAAGCCGTCGCGTCTATTCGAGCCAATCAGCCCGATCTGGTGTTCCTCGACGTCCAAATGCCGGAGCTCGACGGTTTCGACGTGATTACCGAAGTGGGAACCGACAAGATGCCGCCTGTGATTTTTGTCACGGCGTTCGATGACTACGCGGTTTCGGCGTTCGAGTTTGGCGCATTCGACTACCTGCTCAAGCCCGTTGACCATGTGCGCTTCCACCAGACGCTCGATCGCGCGAAGAAGCGGCTGAAAGACTCGCCGGCGCCGAGCGTCTCGAGTCAGCTCAGCGCCCTACTCAAGTATGTGGGACAGCTCGACGGACCGAAGAACAGAATCGGCGTCAAGGTGAACGGGAAGATTCTGTTCCTCGATCCCGACGAGATTTTCTGGATTCAGGCGCGCGACGACCTGGCGCGAATCCACCTCGCCGAAGTTGCCTACGACGTCCGCGAGCCACTCAGCAGGCTCGAGGCGCGCCTGCCGCGCAATCGCTTCCTCCGGGTTCACCGGTCGACGATCGTCAACACCGCGCAGGTCCGAGAGGCGCAACCGTTCGACCAGGGCGATCAACTCCTGATCCTGCGGAACGGCAAGCGCATCACGACCGGAAGAAGCTATCGTAAAGCAGTTCAGGAATTCCTCAAGCGCGCGACATGAGATTCATTCTCGCGGCGGAAGATCGCGGAATTCCTCTAGTGCTTACTCGCACTGAGAGCGCGGAGGACCGTGCCCAGCTGCTCGATCTCGCGCCCGTATTCCGACCAGTTCCCCGCTCGCTGGGCGGCGATCGCGCGATCGTAGTGCGTTTGCGCGTCGCGAAGCAGCTGGCTGACCGCCGCTGAAGGAGCCGCACCGCCAGTTGGCGCGGGTGCGCCTCCACCTGTAACTGTTGGCGTCGTAACCGCCAGCGCGCTAGCCGAGTCCTGCGCGGCGGTTCTCGTTTGGTTTGCCGCTCCGGGTCCAAATAAGGCGTTCAATCCTTCTTCC
The DNA here is from genome assembly GCA_036395075.1 of Gemmatimonadaceae bacterium. Classification (GTDB taxonomy): domain Bacteria; phylum Gemmatimonadota; class Gemmatimonadetes; order Gemmatimonadales; family Gemmatimonadaceae; genus UBA4720. The sequence continues at coordinate 3,939 of DASWDV010000317.1, forward strand.
AGCGTCTCGCCCATCACGACGCGGTTCTCGTGCGCGACGACCACGCGCTTGAGCTCGGGGATGTTTCCTCCCTCGGCACGCAGATAGATCGGCTGAACGTAAATGAGCGATTCCTCGATCGGAATCACCAGCAGCTCGCCACGAATTACTTGCGACCCGCGCTGATCCCACAGCGTGAGCTGGCGCGATATGTCCGTGTCCTGATTGATCCGATTCTCGATCTGCTTTGGCCCGTAAACGAGGCTCTGCTTCGGGAACCGGTAGACCGAGAGCTTGCCGTAGTTCTCGCCATCCATACGCGCGACCATCCACGCGGCCAGGTTGTCCTTCCCGCGCGGCGTGAACGGCGTCATGAAGATGAACTCCGGATTTTTTTCACCCGGCAAGCGCAGGATGATGTGCCTCATGTAGGGATTTTCGTTCGCCTTGGTCGTCGGCGCCGGAATCTGCCACTGATCTTCGCGGTGATAGAACGCCTCGGGCTGTAACATGTGATACGTCGCGTGCAACGCGGTCTGAATCCTGAACAGGTCGCCCGGATAGCGTACGTGCCGTCTCACATCGACCGGCATCGCGCTGATCGGTTTGAAGATTCCACCGAAAATCTTCGCGTACGTACGGATTACCGGATCGCCGGGATCGGCGATATAGGCGTCGACCGTTCCGTCGTACGCATCGATCACGACCTTCACGCTATTGCGCATGTAGCTCGTCCCGTCAGCGGTCCGTTGCGCGTACGGGTACGCATCGCTCGTCGTATAGGCGTCGAGGATCCATTTGAGCTGCCCGGCATCCGTGATTATCAGGTACGGATCGTTGTCGAACTCGAGAAACGGCATGGCCGTCGTAGCGCGATCCATAACGTTCCGCCGGTACAGGACTTTCGCCTGTCCCTTGATATCGTCGGAAAGAAGGATCTTGAGCGATCCGAATTGAAACGCGTACAACAAGCGCCGGACGAACGATCCGATGGGGACACCGCCCCGACCCTGGTAATGCGTGTAGATGTTGGTGTCACCCGCGGGGTAATCAAACTCCTGTTGGCCGGTGCCCACGAAGACGTATTCGTTCGTGAACTCGCCGTAGTAAATCTGCGGGCGCGTCAGCCGGGTCGAGATCGTCGAGACGGGCGGGAGATCCTTGATGAACAAAACCGGCAGCCCTTCGGTCGTCACCTGATTCACGGGGGCCATCGTGACGCCCATTCCGTGTGTGAAAGTGAGCCGCTCGTTGATGAACGTGCGGGTCGGTAGCGATTCCGAGTTGAGCTCGCGCGCCGCGATGTGAACCTGACGGTAACGTCCGTCGATCGTGTAACGATCGTCGTCGGCGGATACAAAATCGTAGTAGGTCCGGATCTCCTGGAGCTGCTTGAAGGTCGCCATCAACAAGTCGCGCTCCCACAGCCGGACGTTGTCGACAGTCGCGGCATTCGCTTTTATGTCCGCGATCGTCAGCTGGACTTCACCTGAGAGGTCGCGGCTCTGGACGTTGTCCAGGCCCCAGGCTTTTCGCGTCGCGTCGATGTGGATTCGGATGTACGGCGTTTCGCGAGTCAGCTCGTTGGGCGAGACGACGAGCTTCTGAAACGCGGCGGGAACGATGCCGCGGGCGAGCACGCTTATGACAAGGTAGACAGCGGTTGCCGAGACAGTGGACCACACCATTCTGTCACGCGCGACGCCGAGGACGATCCAGCCAGCGGCGAGGAGCGCTGCGATCGCGCAGAAATAGAGTCCCGGCAGCGCCACGTGTACGTCGGTATAACTCGCGCCGACCAGTGGGCCAGTGGTCGAGAAGAGGAGGTCGGAGGTCCCCGCGATCCAGTGTCGCACTGCAAGGAGCACGAAGCAGAACGCCAGCAGCGCGCCCAAATGCCGAGCCGCCCGCGGCTTCGCGGACGCACGGCGTGGTGGCAGCGTGATGTCGTTGCGGAGCCAGTACATCGCGGCAGTCGCGACGGTGGAGAGAAGCGTCAGAGTAATGAGCGTACCCAACACGCCGGAAATCAGCGGCAGCCGGAACAGGTAGAACGAGATGTCGCGATCAAACAGTGGATCTCGGCTTCCCAGTGCGACGCCGTTCATGCCCTTGAGCAGCGTCAGCCACCACGAGGAAAGCGAGATGCCGGTAATAAACGACACCAGCAATGCAGCCGGGAAAAACAATCGCGTGAAGGTGCGCGAAATGTCGATCGAAACTCCGTCGCCGCGATTG
>DASWDV010000318.1:0-21939 GCA_036395075.1 Gemmatimonadaceae bacterium
TTCCGCGCAGTTCAGCGCTGTTCTCGCCGCGAAGGCCAGGGCGGAGGCGACTCGCGACTCGCTCTACCAGCAGATCGCGATCATCAAGTCGATCGACGATTCTCGCTATCTCTGGTCGCACCTGATGTACGAGATCAGCAACGCGCTGCCTCAGTACACCTGGCTGACCGAGATCGACCAGACGAGCCAGCCGCGCAGCGTCGCAATGGCCGACACGGTCGTCAAAAAGGCGTCTTCGGCGGATAGCACCAGCAACGCGAGCAAATCGCCGCGTGAGAGGGCAGCGGAGCGCGACCGCGCCAAGAAGCTCCGATCGGACTCTCTCTTCGCAGCCGCAAAGGAAATCAAGTTCAAGGTGGTCGGGCACACGGTCGACATCCAGGCGCTGACGCGCTTCATGAAATCGCTCGAGGCGTCGCCGTTCATTCAGAACGTGCAGCTCTCGCGGTCGGACCTCGTGCAGGCTGAAGGAAAAGAAGTCACGGAGTTCACGCTCGAAGCGGAAACGCAATCTCCGCCTCCGTTCGCAATCAAGACCGTTCCACTCATAGTCTCGGCGGTGCACTAATGGCTATCGGCGCGAACATGACCAAGCGCGAGCAATCGCTGGCCGGAATCGGGTTGGCCGCGGTGCTGCTCTTTGGCGCTTACTGGTACTTCCTGTACAGACCCAAATCGGCGGAGCTCGCAGCTACGCAGGTGCACGTCGACTCGCTCGACAAGAAGAATCAGCAGGCGAAAGCCGACATCGCCCAGGGCAGCTTGCAGAAGTTGCGCGCTCAGTCGGCGGAGTACGACCAGAGCCTCAAGGTGATGCGTCAACTAGTCCCGAGAAGCAACGAAGTGCCCGCGCTGCTCGAGGACATTTCAACGGCGGCGCGGCGCGTCGGACTCGACCTCGCGACCGTGGAGCCCATGCCGGTGCTTCCCGGTGAGCAGTTCGATACGTACCGCTACAAGCTCGGCGTAATCGGTGGATATCACCCGGTGGGCCAATTTCTCAGCAACGTCGGATCCCTGAATCGCATCATCGCCCCGGTGACGATGGCGATCAAGCTGCACCCGGTTGCCGACAAGACTAAGGCCCGGCTGAAGAAGGGTGAATCGCTCATCGATACGCAGTTCCAGGTGCAGACGTACGTCGCACGCACAACGCCATACGCTCCGCCTTCCGCGGTGAAACAATGAAGCGCTCGCTCTTTTTTGCTCTGATCCTCTTCGCCGTTCTGGCGAATGGCGCATCTGCCCAGGCGCGCGCCCAGGCGGCGTCGCGGGCAAATCCGAAGACTGCCGCAAAGACGGTGGCGCCGACCGCGCCACCAGCTGACACGAGGAAGTCCGCCGCGTTACCGCTTCCGGCTCCGGCTGCCGACACTGCTCCAAAGGTGCTGATCAACCGCGAAGTCTTTCAGTACGACGGCAACGGGCGACGCGATCCATTTGTGTCGCTGCTGACGACATCAGACCTCAAGCCACTCCTTACCGACCTGAAACTGGTCGGCGTCGCGTACGACCCGCGTGGCCAGAACTCTGTTGCGGTTTTGAGAGACGTCACGTCTAAGGATCAGTACAAAGTGAGAGTTGGCCAGACGATAGGCAGAATGCGCGTCGCGGCCATCCAGCCAAAAGCAGTGATTTTCACGATCGAAGAGTTCGGTTACAGTCGCCAGGAGCTTCTGCCGATAGCGCCGCCCGATTCGACTAAAATGAGGCTTCGTCAATGAGCTTGTTGAAGGCGCTGCCAGCCGCGGCGCTCCTGTTTCTGCCCTCGTCGGCCGCAACCGTTCACTCACTCAGCGTGGTCCCTTCGTCAGGGAAGGCCGAGGTGGTGATCGGGGTCAACGCCGCCGTCGACGTGCAGGATTTCATGCTCGACGCGCCCGCCCGGGTGGTAGTCGATCTGAAGGGAGCCACTCTCGACATGTCGCACCGCACCTACGACAGAGTGTCCCGCGGCGGAATCACGAACGTTCGCTACTCGCAGTATCGTCCGAACATTGTCCGCGTCGTCATCGACCTGGACACGAAGCACCCTTATGAAGTGAAGCGCAGCGAAGGTGAGGTCCGCATATCGGTGACCGGCGGCAAGACTGCCGAGTATACCGCGTGGCCATCCTCTCCCTCGCGTAACTCCTACGCCGCGGCTCCCACGCCGCCGGCCGCGCATCCAAGACCGACCACCTACCAGCCGAAGACGGTAGCCGCTGCCGCACCCGCGCCGGCGAAGAGTTCCTTGAAAGTCGTCGCTCAGGTGGAAACGTCGACGCCAGGCGTCATCGATGATCCAGCACCGCCAGCCGCCGAGGCGATCACGACAAAAGCCATCTCGACCTACGATCGGCCGGTCGCACTCTTCTCGCAGATTCAGCAGTCTCAGCAGCCGCCCATCACCGCCACTTTCCAGGACACCGACATTCGCGACGTGATCGCGTCGTTCGCGGCCTTCTCAGGCCGCACGATCGTCGTTGGAAAGGACGTAGCAGGCACGGTGACCGCCGAAGTCCGCAATCAGCCTTGGGATGTCGCGCTGCGCGCGATACTTCAGGGTCAGGGCCTGGCCGCGTCTGAAGATCCGGCGTCCGGGATCATCACCGTAGACAGCTACGCGAACATTCTGAATCGCCAGGCCTCGGAGCCGCTTTCGACCCAGCTCGTCTCGATCAACTACGCGCGCGCCGCGGCGCTCGTTCCGACCATACAGCAGCTGCTGCAGAAGGATTGCCCGCAGGTACAAAGCAGCCCCAACGTTGTCAGCAACGCCCGGCCAAACTGCGTCGCGCGTGGCCTCGTCGCCGCCGATAGCACGACCAACACGCTGATCATCACCGAAACGGCAACGCGGCTCGCCGATGTTCTGCAGTATGTGCGCAATCTCGACGTTCGCACGCCACAGGTAGGCATCAAGGCGAAGATCATCTTCGTCAACAGAACCAACATCGAAGACATCGGTCTCTCGTACGACCTGGGTACTGGAACGCAGCAGTTCTTCAGCCAGCTAGTGAAGCGTCCGGATCCCGCGACGCTCAAGCCGATCGATACCAACGGCGATGGAGTGCCAGACGCTCTAGGCGGAGGCACCCCATTCAGTGGCGACCGAATCCTGCTGGGCGGCAACGCACTGTCAGCGATCGCCAACGCCAACGCGAGAGTCGTAAACCCGGCTCTCAGCGTCGTCTTCTCGACGGCGCTCGGGAAGTTCCAGCTCACGAGCTTTCTCGACGCGTTGCAGGAAGTTCGTCTCGCCGATCTCCAGGCGGAGCCGAGCATCGTGACGCTCGATAACAGGCAGGCATCGATTCAGGTCGGCCAGGAAATTCCGATCAGAGTGCTCGACGCGAACACCGCTAACCTCAGTGGCGCGACGACGCCCAATTCTCAGCCGCGCGCTACGGTGCAGATGAAACAGGTCGGCATCATTCTGACGGTAACACCACACATCACCAACAACCGTCAGATCCTGCTGCTACTGCACGCCGAAAACTCGGACGCTCAGCTCGCGTCGTCCGACGTTGGTTTCATTTTCGGCAAGCAGGCCGGCGACACCCAGCTCCTCGTTGCTGATGGCGAAACCGCCGTAATCGGCGGACTCACCGTCACCCAGACCACGCAATCCAAGTCGGGAATCCCTCTTCTCGTCGATCTGCCAATAATCGGCAGGCTCTTCGGCGAGACTCGCACCGACGACGAAAAGCGTGACCTCCTGATTCTCGTCACGCCACACATCATCGACGACGGCGCACCAATTCCGGGCGCATCCTCGAATCCGATTCCACCAGCCACCCGTTAAAGGTGACTCGAATGAATAAAGCTCCTGTCCGTGGACTGCACCGGAAGCTCATGTGGGCTGCGGCTGCAGCATCAGTTCTACTTGTGGTCGCGGCGTGCAATGACAGCACGTCGATAGACCCACAGCGGGATCGAATTCCACCCACGCTTACTCTGACGCCGATCGGCGGCCAGGCAGACACAGTGATCTCCTTCACCACCGAGGCAAAGGACAACCTCGGTCTGAAGACTATTCACGTGCAGGCGATTGGAGCTGTTGGATTCGTTTACGATACGGTGTTCACAAGCGCGGTAACGGACATCCAGCTGCCTTTCAAGCTATTCGCATCGCGATCAGTACCCGCTGGAACGCCGGTTACCATCACGGCCGAAGCAGTCGACGGCGCGGGCAACAGCTCCGGCATCGATACCCTCAGGCTCGCGACGGGCAACGTTCCGCCGCCGGAAGTGAAAATCATCAGCCCGTTCTCGGGAAGCTCCGCCGTCCTCGGCAAATCAATTCTCGTCACAGTAATGGGGAAGACGGCGATCAAGGTGCGCTCGCTCGGATTGCAAACGACGGGACCCGTGGTTCGCGCGGATTCGCTGATATACTCGAGTCCACTTCTCGACTCGCTGACGATGCAGGACACCGTCGTCATACCTGCCAATGCCAGCCCCGGAACCCTCACCATCACGCCGTTCCTGCGTGATTCACTGGGCCAGCGCGCCGTTGGGCCGAGCATAACGATCACCGTACAGACAGCCGCACAGATCAATTCGGTGCCGGTCGTCAACGCGTACTGCACAACCAGCCAGGCGTTCGACAACGCTTGTGGGCACGGTAAGCGCGTTGAGGTCAGCGATACGGTGCATGTCGAAGCCGATGACCCGAGCGGCATTGCGCAGCTCGGTTACGAGGTGAGAAGCGCGGTTGGTGGACCGATCGACGATCAGCAGAATTTTGCCTCGAACGGCCAGCTCACGTTCCAGCCGCACACTTTTGCGATGCGGCTTCCATATACGACCTTCCCGACTACTGCCTACATCCAGGTATTCGCGCAGAATACGAACGGTGTGCGCGCATATGCCAAGCTCGCCAGTGGCGCCGACCGTATCGATACGGTAGTCGTAGTGGCAGGTGTAACCCGCCCGCTTCCGCTCGGTGGACAGGTTGCGGACGCGATTTACCACCAAGTCAGGGATCGCCTGTACCTCACGAACCTCACGCGCAACCAGGTGGAAGTTTTCAACCTCGGCGACTCGTCGTTCAAGACGCCGGTGATCGTCGGATCACGGCCATGGGGCATCACGTCCTGGCCGCGTGACCGCGCTGGAACGCAGGGCGATACCCTTTTGATAGCGAATTCCGGCGGAACCGACATCAGTTACGTCGATCTGAATGCTGGCGCCAGCGGCAGCGGAGCCGAAGTGTTCCGCTATGCGCTGCCGAACATCATCGTGTACAGCGTCACGACGGTGACTTCGGGAACGAGCGGATTACCCTTCCAGCAGCTCACGCGATACGATTTCAGCGATAGACCCGAATTCCTGGCGGCAACCTGCTACCAGTCTGGCGGAGCATGCACTCAGACGATATTGGCATACACTACCACGCCGACGCCTGGCCAGACCCCGCCCTTTGACAAACTGAATGGCACCATTCGCTGGGAGAATCTCACCCAAGGCATCACTGCGGCTGGAAAGACAGATCCACACACGTCGCACTTCTTCTTCGAGCCAGCGATGGGTCAGTCAGCTGGACGCGCAGATACTCTCAAAATCGTGCGCTTCGATGCCAATGGCATCGATAGCGCTGTAATGGTGCCCTACAATCAACCGGTGGCCGGAGGCTTCTACGCGATCACCGTACGATTGCCGGAGCTGGCGTACCGAGACACGACGTTTGCGCGCAATTCGGGCAGTTTCCAGCGCGCGATCTTCGGTGAAGGTGGTAGCGTCTTCGGCAGTAGAGCGGTCTCCTTCGATGCCGACCGCGGATTCGCGGACACGTTCACCAATCCCGCCGGTGCTACGGTAGCGATACCGATTCCCGTAGTCGATCGGGGAGTCTCTCCTTCGACGGCTGTGTCCGACTTCATCGCCAACACCTTCGCCGAAGTGAAGGGCGTCGCGATCAACTTCGATGGATCGCTCTCCGCCATCCGCGCCGACTCCACCTACATACTCAATCCGCTGCTCAGACTGCAGGGCGTGCTGAACACTACGACGAACAACGCGGGACTCGACTTCCACCCGCTTAACACCGGCCCCAATTCATTCCCGTTGAACACGCGCCTGTTGTTCGCGGCCTCGTCGGAGCCGCAAATCGACATCTTCGATACGCATTGTTATCAGAGGGTGTCGACGATTCCGATTCGTGATCCGATCATCGGTCCAATCAAGGCGGCCTATCGCACTTCGACGGGTCAGCTCGTACTGGTCGCAGCGACCGCGCGAGGAGTTGTCATCGCGCAACTGCCCAACACCTTTACCACGACTTGTCCATAGCCTGATAACGAAAAAAAAGCCCGGCCTCGCGCCGGGCTTTTTTCGTTTTAGAGGGGTTGTCAGCGCAGCCGCGTGTCGTTCTCTTTCGGCCGATGCTTCGATTTACTACTGCCGGCGAGTCGCACGGTCCCGCGCTGATCTCCATTCTCGAGGGCATGGTGGCGGGCCTGCACCTTGTCGCGGCAGACATAGATGTAGAGCTGGCGCGACGGCAGCAGGGTTATGGACGCGGCCGTCGCATGAAGATCGAGTCGGACCACGTGGAGCTTCTGTCGGGAGTGCGCGCCGGCGAGACGCTTGGATCTCCGATCGCGATGCTGATTCAGAATCGCGACTGGAAGAACTGGCAGGAGATCATGGATCCGGCGCCGCGGGAGGGCGATCCAGACCGCAAGCGAGCCGTCACTCGCCCGCGCCCTGGCCACGTCGACCTCTCCGGAATGCTCAAATACGATCGCGACGACGCGCGTGACGTACTCGAGCGCGCCTCGGCCCGCGAGACCACTGCGCGCGTGGCCGCTGGCGCCGTTTGCAGGCTGCTTCTCCGCGAATTCGACATAACCCTCGGTAGCCACATCGTTCACCTTGGAGGGGTCGACGCGCGGCGCCCCGACAAGATGCCAGCCGACCTCAACGCCGCCGCCGACGAATCGCAGCTACGAACGCTCGATCGACAGGCCGAGAACGAAATGATCGCGCGCATAGACGCCGCCAAGGCCGAAGGCAACACGCTGGGCGGCATCGCGGAGGTAATTTGCCAGGGCGCGCCGGTGGGCTTGGGCTCCCACGTATCTTGGGACAGGAAGCTGGATGGAAGACTGGCCGCTGCTCTGATGTCGATTCCGGCCGTCAAAGCCGTGGAGATCGGACTCGGAATGGAGTCGGCCCGCCGACAGGGATCCGACGTTCACGACGAGATAGACGCGGACGAGCGCAATCTAAGAGCGGGACGCGTGCGCAGGCGGAGCAATCGCGCTGGCGGAATGGAGGGCGGGATCAGCAACGGTGAGCAGATAGTTGTGCGCGCGGCGATGAAACCGATCAGCACTCTGATGAGGCCCCTCGGAACGATCGAGATGAAGACGCGCGAGACCGCCCAGGCAGTTGCGGAAAGAAGTGATGTCACCGCCGTTCCTGCGATGGGGGTAATTGCTGAGGCGATGACAGCATTCGTAGTCGCGCAGGCGTTCCTCGAAAAGTTCGGCGGCGATTCGCTGGCCGAGACGCGACGCAATTATGAGAGTTACATCTCATCGTTGAGTGACCGACACGGGCGATAGGACGATCCCACCCCATTTGATCCTCGTCGGGCTTCCAGGGGTTGGGAAGACGACGATCGGCAAAGCGGTGGCTCGTCACCTGGGCAGAAAGTTTCTCGATTTCGATCAGGAAATCGAGCGGCGAGCGGGGATGGAAGTCCGAGAGATATTTCGTCTCGGCGGCGAAGAGCGCTTCCGGGCGATGGAATTTGCGCTGACGGAGGAGTTGAGCACTACCGGCGGGATGGTGCTATCACCAGGTGGTGGCTGGATCACTCAGACCAAGTCAGTCGAACTTTTGCGTTTGGTTGGGCGTATCATATACCTTAGAGCGTCACCGGAGGCAGTTGCTCGCCGATTGCGCCGGGTAGAGACCCGCCCTCTTCTGGCGGGCCGGGACCCGGGGCTCGCGCTCCGGGAGCTTTACGATAAACGACGGGCGCTCTATGAGACGGCCGACGCCGTGCTCGACACGGAAAGGCTTGCACGGCAACAACTTATAGCGAAAGTAGTCGAGGTCGCCTCGACCATGAAATAACTTAACGGCCGAATGAACGAACGAATTCCTGGACAGACGACGTTTCGAGTGATGGGACCGCACGAGCGGGGACGGTTCGCTCCCGAGGCGTGGGGCCATTTGCTCTCCCTCAACGGATCCGGGGCCATCAACGGCCTCGAACTGGAGCACATCATCGAGCGCGCGCTCATGCAGTTCGATGGGCGGATCGCGCTGGATGATCTGCGCGGATTACTCGAGGGAACTGGCCTGGAAGATTCCGCGGGCGGCGGCGACAACACTACGGTGCACTAGAGATGGCGAAAGCCAAGATAGCTAAAACGACCTCCGCTGCGGCAAAGAGCGCTTCCCGAAAGAAGGCGCCCGCCAAAGCGAGCAAAACGAAGAAGAGCGCGATCGAGCAGCTCGATGGCGCCAACAACCATGTTGAGCCGGGCTCGACTTCGCTCGTGATCGTCGAGTCACCCGCAAAGGCGAAGACGATCGGCAAGTATCTCGGTCGTTCGTACAAAGTGCGGGCAACGATCGGTCACGTGCGCGATCTTCCCGAGAAGAAGATGGGGATCGATATCGAGAACGGCTTTCAGCCGGAGTACGTGACGATTCCCGGAAAGGAGAAGACCGTCGCCGAGCTTAAGAGCGCGGCACGGGATTCACGCGAGATCTTCCTGGCGACCGACCCTGATCGAGAAGGTGAAGCGATCGCGTGGCATGTCGCGCAACAGATCAAGACCAAGAACGGAGCGCCCGTCAGACGTGTTCTCTTTCACGAGATAACGCGCGATGCCGTACAGCTTGCGATCGCGAATGCTGGAGAGATCGACGAGCGCAAGGTCGATGCGCAGCAGGCTCGTCGAGTGCTCGACCGTCTCGTCGGTTACAAAGCGAGCCCGGTGCTGTGGAAGACCGTGAAAAAGGGAATTTCGGCTGGTCGAGTTCAGACCGTGGCCCTACGGCTGCTGGTCGAGCGCGAGCGCGAGATTCGCGCGTTCAAGCCTGTCGAGTACTGGACCGTCGAAGCGCTTCTCGAGGAGAACGGGCAGCAGTTCACGGCGAAGCTCCATCTGCTCGATGGAAAAAAGCCGGTTATCAGCAACGAGAAAGAAGCGAACGCAATCCTCGATGCGCTCAAATCACGAAAGACCTTCCAGGTCACCGAAGTAAAGCGCCGCGAGCGCCGGAAGAATCCGGCCGCTCCGTTTACGACCAGTACGCTGCAGCAGGACGCCGCGAAAAAGCTCGGCTTCGGCTCGAAGAGGACGATGCGTCTCGCGCAGGATCTGTATGAGGGAATGGAAATCGGCGAGGAGGGCGCTGTCGGACTCATTACGTACATGCGCACTGACTCGACGCGGGTCGCTCCATCCGCCGCCGGACAAGCGCGGGACTACATCAAGATGATGTACGGCCAACAGTATTTGCCGGACGCCCCTCGTCTCTACTCCGATACGAAAGCGAAGAACGCGCAGGACGCGCATGAGTCCATTCGTCCGACCGATCCGACGCGCCGCCCCGAGCACGTTCGCAAGTATCTGAAAGAAGATCAGTATCGTCTTTACGAGCTGATCTGGCAGCGCTTCATGGCGTCGCAGATGACGCCCGCGATTTTCGACACGACAACCGTCGACTTCGATTTCGACAGATTCCTGTTCAGAGCGACCGGCAGCGTCGTGAAGTTCGACGGCTACCAGCGCCTCTACAAGGAATCGCGCGAAGCCGAAGAGGGGAAAGCGCTCGAGGAAGAGCAGGGATTGCCCGTCGTGCAGAAAGGCGAAGAAATTCCGGTCCGGAAGATCACGCCTTCGCAGCACTTCACCGAGCCACCGCCGCGGTACTCCGAGGCGAGTCTCGTCAAAGAGCTCGAGCGACTCGGCATTGGACGGCCCTCGACTTACGCGTCGATCGTCTCGACGCTTGTCGATCGGCGGTACGCGCATCTCGAGCAGCGCCGATTTTTCCCGACGCAGCTGGGCGAGCAGGTCGAGAAAGTTATGGTCAAGAGCTTTCCCGACGTCTTCAACGTCAAGTTCACGTCTCACATGGAGACCGACCTCGACAAAATCGAGGATGGCGACGTGAACTGGCGAAAGATGCTCAAGGACTTCTACGGCCCATTTGCGGAATCTGTCAAAAGCGCGGACATCGAGGCGCTGATCGGGGAAGCGCATGACTTGTCTTCGCTGGAAACCGAGAGGTGTCCAGACTGCGGTGGCAAGCTCGTGCCGCGCGGCGGGTTCTTCGGACCGTTCCTCGCCTGCGAGAACCATCCGAAGGATTGCAAGTTCACGCGACCGTTGCGCGGTGATCGGAAGCCGGCGCAGCCCACGGACGAGATCTGTCACGAGTGTGGATCGCCGATGGTCATCCGCCACGGACGCTCGGGCGAATTCCTCGGCTGCAGCACGTTTCCCAAGTGTCGTGGCACTCGCTCGATGCCAACCGGGGTGAAGTGCCCCAAGGATGGCGGTGACATTGCGGTGCGGCGCTCCAAGAAGCGCGGCAAAGCATTTTACGGCTGCTCGAACTATCCCAAGTGCGATTTCGTCGTGTGGGACAAGCCGGTTGCCGAAGTATGTCCGGAATGCGGCTATATCGGAGCGGAGGCGAAGTTCACGAAAACGCGCGGCGAATACCGCCGTTGCATCAAATGCGCGAACGAATGGGACGTCGCGCCGTCTCCTGAAGCTGTGGCGGTGTGAGGCAGCGCGTCACCGTGGTCGGAGGCGGCCTCGCTGGCTCAGAGGCCGCCTGGCAGCTCGCCAAGCGCGGGTTCGAGGTAACGCTCCACGAGATGCGTCCGCTGACGACGACGCCCGCGCACAAGACCGACAAGCTGGCCGAGCTGGTTTGCTCGAACACGTTCAAGAGTACCGAGGTCACAAACGCGCACGGTTTGCTCAAGGCGGAGATGCGTCTCCTCGGCTCCCTGGTTTTACAGTCCGCCGATTCTGCGCGCGTCGCGGCGGGTAGCGCCCTTGCGGTCGATCGCGACGTATTCTCGGCGACCGTTACGGAGCGAATCGGTTCCGAGCCGCGCATCGCCGTTGTTCGTGACGAGGTAACGACCATCGAGGCGCCGTGCATTATCGCAACCGGGCCTCTCACGTCAGACAAGCTCGCCGATGCAATTCGCGCGCGGCTGGGCGTTGGCGCGCTCGCTTTCTACGACGCGATCGCGCCCATCATCGGTCGCGAGTCCATCGACGACGCGATAGTGTTCCGCGGCTCGCGTTACGGCAAGGAGACCATGGAAAACGCCCGCGACGATGGCGCGTATCTCAATTGCCCAATGTCGCGGGAGCAGTACGATTCTTTTCTCGATGCCCTCGTCGCTGCCGACCAATATCACGGACACGAATTCGACGAAGTTCCGTACTTCGAGGGTTGCATGCCCGTTGAGGTGATGGCGGAGCGGGGGCGCGACACTCTTCGCTTCGGTCCACTCAAACCCGTAGGATTGCGCGATCCGCGAACCGGGAAGGACGCGTACGCGGTTGTCCAGTTGCGGCAGGAAGACCGCGCTGGAAGGATGTGGAATCTTGTCGGCTTCCAGACGCGTCTTCGCATCCCTGAGCAGCAGCGCGTCTTCAGAATGATTCCCGGTCTCGAGCAGGCCGAATTTCTCCGCTACGGCTCGATCCACCGTAATTCGTACCTCAACTCACCCGCGGCGCTGAGCGCGCATCTGTCGGCGCGCGACGACCCGACGATGTTTTTCGCCGGCCAGATCACGGGCGTCGAAGGATACACGGAGAGCACCGCTACCGGTCTCATCGCGGGGATCAATCTCGGCCGGCTTCTCTCGGGTGAGAAGCCGGTGGTGCCCCCACCGCTGACAATGATCGGAGCTCTTTATCGCTACATGAGCGAGGCCGATCCCAGGCACTTCCAGCCGATGAACGCGAACTTCGGGCTGCTCGACGATTTTCCGGAGCGCATCAGGGACAAAAAGAGAAAAAGAGAGATGTTTGCGGAGCGTGCGCTGCGAGCGATGCAGTCCTGGATCGATGCGAACGGCATCAGCGACGCTCGCGCCACGTCGGTGACGCGTAACCTTGCTCTTGTCGGTCAGACGTGACCCATGCGCAAGCGAAGACGGCCGAATCACCGGCGGTCGCCGATTTTCTCATCCATCTCGAGAAGGAACGCGATGTCTCTCCTAACACCATCACCGCTTATCGCCGCGATCTGGACGAATTCGTCTCGTTTCTCGGGTCGTATTACGGTGCGCGCGAATGGTCGTGGCAGGGACTGGACAGACTGGCGATCCGTGGCTTTCTGGCGCATCTGACTCGCAAAAAACTCAATAAGCGGTCGATCGCCCGCAATCTCTCGACTGTAAGGAGCTTTTACAAATACCTGCACCGTAACGAGCAGGTCGAGGTAAACCCCGCTCGCGGCGTGAATACTCCGAAGCAGGACAAATATCTCCCCAGCTACCTGGATCGCGCGCAGATCGAGCTGCTGTTTCAGTCAGCCGAGCTCAAGGCCCAGGAGGGCAGGTTCCCGGACGTCAGGAATTCGGCGATACTCGAGCTGTTCTATTCGACCGGGATGCGGCTCTCGGAACTGCGCGGAATCAATCGCATGGACATCGATCTGCTTTCGCAACAGGTAAAGGTGCGTGGAAAGGGAAGGAAGGAGCGCATTATTCCGGTAGGCGACCACGCCCAGCTCGCGCTGCGTAACTACGAATCAAAGCGTGACGAGCTGTTGCGAAACATCGGACCGAAAGGCGACCGGACCGCTTTTTTTCTGAGCAATCGCGGCAAGCGGATCTCGGTCAGAGCGATTCAGAATGCGGTGAAAGGGTTTCTCGATAAGATCGACGAGAGCTCCGGACTTTCGACGCATTCCCTCCGACACACGTTCGCAACCCACTTGCTGGATGCGGGCGCCGACCTCCGCGCCGTTCAGGAGCTCCTTGGACACGCTTCTATCTCAACGACCCAGATCTACACCCATACCAGCATCGAACGGCTGAAACAGGTCTATCAGAAGGCTCACCCACGCGCCTGAGCTTGGAATTCGTCCGAGTTCTCGCACGCGGGCACGATAATGGCCCACCCATGCCGATGCGCGCGCAGCACGGCGCGACTGCTTCACTGAAGACTCAACGCTGATCAAAATGGCGATACGACCGTTTCGCCTGACGCATATAGATGCGCGCCGTCCCTACGGCGTTGCCGGTTGTGACACACCTCCGCGCTTACCGCGTTGTAGACGCGCTACAGCACGCAGCCCGGGCGCTCACGACCCAACTGAAGCCCGTCGCGCGATTCATGGGTGTTCTCGTGAACCGCATACTCCCGAGCGGGGCAGCAGCCGCCGTCGCTCTGATGGCTATTCTTTCGTGTTCGGACTCATCGACGGGACCGAACGGACTCGGTACCGATGACCTGACGGCCGACGCGAGCCGATTAGTCGCATCGATCCAGGTGCATTTGGGGTCGAGCTCGATCGTGGTTGGTCACACAACGCAGGCAACCGTTACAATGCAGGACCGTCGGGGTAGGCCCGTTGACCGTCCGGTTCAATGGAGCTCGAGTGACGCGGCGATCGCGACGGTTTCCGATTCAGGTCTTGTGACGGGCGTGGCGCCGGGAAGCGTGAGCATCGTCGCGCAATACCGGACCATCACCGGAAGCGCGCCGCTAACAGTTACTGCGGACTCAGTCCCGCCTCCACCGCCTCCCGGAGGGACGCTCCTCTTCGCGGAAGATTTCGAGAACGCCAACATCGCGTCGCGCGGCTGGTACGACAATACGAACCTAGAGTTGTCAACGACCGAGCACATCCCTGGAAGCATAGCGTCGGCGCAATATCACTTCCTGCAGGGCGCGACAGGCCCAACGTCTGGCGACGCGCAACGGCATACATTCACGCCGACGAACTCAGTCTATGTCAGCTACTGGGTCAAGTACAGCTCCAACTACGTAGGATCCGGGCAGACCTACCATCCGCACGAGTTCTACATATTGAGCACGCTCGATGGTCAATACGACGGACCGTCGGAGAATTACATGGACATTTACATCGAGCAGAACTATCAAAATGGCGGCAGACCCGTCATTGCGATGCAGGACAACAAGTCGGTGAACTACAGCTACGGTCCGTTGCCGAACAACCTGATCGGCGTAACGGAGAATCGATCGACCGCCGGCTGTAACGGATTGGTCGAATCGAGCATGTACTTCGAGTGCTTCGACTATGGCTCGTACTGGTACAATCTCAAGAGCGTGACTGGGCCAGTAGTCTTTCAGCCGAACCCCGGCGCAGGGTACAAGAACGACTGGAACTTGGTCGAGGCCTATGTACAGCTCAACACAGTCGCCAACGGAGTCGGTCAGGCCGATGGCGTGATGCAGTATTGGTTCAACGGAACCCTTGTGATCGATCGCCACGACATTCTGTTCAGGACAGGCGCGCACCCAACGCTGCAGCTCAATCAATTCCTGATTGCTCCCTACATCGGTGACGGCTCGCCGGTGGACCAAACGATGTGGGTGGACAACCTCAAGGTGGCGACGGGGCGAATTCAGTAGCGCGATCGCGACACGGACAAACCCGACCCTGCCAACCGACAGGGCCGGGTTTTTTCTTCCCCTGGCCGGCGCACTGTTGCTATAGACGACGCGCGCGCGCAATCTACACTGACCAATGAAGAAGCGGCATCACTGGATCGTTCGCGTAACCCACTGGGTTAACGTCGTCGCCATCGTCATCATGGTTGGCAGCGGGCTACGGATCTTCAACGCGTATCCGGCGTTCGCCCGCAAAGGCGAGACCTTCTGCTGCTATCCGTTCGAGCACAAGCCGATTCCGGCCTGGCTCACTTTCGGGGGCTGGCTGGGCGGAGCGCGCCACTGGCACTTTGCGATGATGTGGGTGCTCGTCGTCAATGGTCTGATTTACCTGACTTTTGTCTACCTGCACGGGGAGTGGCGCGATCTGGTTCCGCGCAAAGGCGACATTCGCGATAGCTGGCAGATGGTCAAGTTCTATGCTTTCAGACGGAAAGACCATCCGCATCAGGGGAAACACAACGCGCTCCAGAAGACCGCGTATTTCCTGATGCCGGTTGCCGGCGCTCTCGCGGTTTTGACCGGAATCGCGATCTGGAAGCCTGTGCAGCTCGCACCGCTGACTGCGATTTTTGGCGGCTATGTGTGGGCCCGTTACTGGCACTTCATCGCGATGCTCGCGATAGTCATCCTCAGCGTCATCCATGTCTTCATGGTGTTCGCGGTAGACCCGTACTCCATAACTTCGATGATCACGGGGAATTACGATCCGTCGCTCTCGCCAGAGGCCCGAAACGCGCGACCCTTTTACCATCTCTTCCCAAGGCGCGCGCGGGTTGTTCCTGCCGCACCGCCGCCGCCGGAGGCCACGTGAGCGGCGACGAAGTCGATCGCCGCGGCTTCCTCATTCGAGGGGGCGGGCTCGTTTCCGTGGCGCTGCTGGCTGCGTGCAATGCGCGTGGCCCGAAAGCAGCGGACAAGCTGCTCAAGTACGCCGAGCGGAAAAATCTCGCCGTCGAGCGAAAACTTTTCCGTCATACCGCTATGGACGGAGTACAGAGAGGCGCTTACGACGCCGGCAACAAGTTGCCGAGCTACTTCATCTCGCGAACGGTTCCAGTCTGGGATGAAAGTGCGAGTGGCAAGTGGGCGCTCGAAGTGACTGGGCTCGTCGGCAATCCCGTGCGGCTTTCACTCGACGATCTGCAAAAGCTCCCGCAGGTGTCGCACCGCGTGAACCATTACTGCGTCGAAGGCTGGACAGCGGTCGAGACCTGGACCGGCGTTCCATTCAGTGAGCTCGCGCGGCTAGTGCGTGCCGATCCGAAGGCCCGATACGTCGACTTCCAGTCGTTCGATGATGATTACCATGAGAGCTGGGACATCGAGAGCGCGACGCACCATCAGACGGTCGTCGCGTACGGCCTCGACGGAAAGCTGCTCGAGCCGGCCCACGGTGCCCCCGCACGTGTGTACTCACCGGTGAAGCTCGGTTACAAGAACACCAAGTACCTCACGAAAATCGTGTTCATGCCGGAGATGAACGGGGGCTACTGGAGTGATCAAGGGTACGAGTGGTACGGCGGTGTATAGGCGAACAGATTGAGTTAACGTCGCTGGATCCTTGTGGGAACTGGCACTTCTATTAAAGGCGTGAGGTGATAGGTGCGAGGCTCGCGGTAAAACCGCCTCGCCTCGCGCCTCGCTCCTATTACCAGGAGCCTCATCCCTTTTGTGTGATGCTCTCCCACGAAGCCTAGTCCTGAGGCAACGCACTCAACGAATACGGGTCCCCTTGGGTCCTGGCTGGCTCAATCGCGAGTTTTTCTCGCTGCCCGCGTCGCCGCGCCGAGCCGCACCTCGGAAGAGGAGCACCTCCTTGAGGTACGCGCGGTTCATAATCGCGCCGATTATCAGCAGGATGATGCCGCCTAGTACCGAAATCGTTCCGTATTGCCACGTGTCACGGCCGATCAATGACGCCGCCATGCCCAGCATTCCAAGAGCGACAAGGGTCTGCCCCCCTTTGTGTGGTACCGCTCGCGCGCGTCGTCGCCGCTCGCGGAGAGGGGCAACTCCACCCTCCTGCCATGCGTCCAGGAGAACGGTGAGCCCGAACAGCGCGACAAGCACACCGAGAAGAATTGGTAACTGCTCCAGTTTCATGGCCCGTTGAATTGCAAGAAGAGGGCGCAGCTTAAGCCCACGCAGCGCACCGGGAATCCTCCCAGCCTGTTATTTTGAAGCGATGAAGCGTCACCTGGAGCGGGTGCGGTCGACTACCATCCTTGCGGTGCGCCGCGATGGCGAGGTCGCGCTCGGCGGGGACGGGCAAGTGACCGTCGGCCAGACCGTGATGAAATCGAATGCGCAAAAGGTCCGCACGATGCATGGCGGCAAGCTGCTAGCCGGCTTTGCCGGTGCCGCTGCAGACGCGTTTACGCTGTTCGAGAAATTCGAGGAGAAGCTCGAGCGGTACCCTGGTAATCTTCAACGCGCGGCGGTGGAGCTGGCGAAAGACTGGCGGAGTGATCGCGTGCTTCGGCGCCTGGAAGCGCTGCTCGCCGTCACCGACCGCGAGCACGGTTTCATCATCTCAGGGACGGGGGACATAATCGAGCCGGACGACGGGATCATCGCGATCGGCTCTGGTGGATCGTACGCGCTGGCCGCGGCGCGAGCACTCGTCGAGAACACAGATCTACCAGCGCGCGACGTTGTTCGTCGCTCACTCGAGATTGCCGCCGAAATCTGCGTATATACCAACGCCAACATCACGGTGCTGGAGCCGAGCTGATGGCGTCGCCTCGCACGAAGCAGGCGCTCGAGCGGTTGGCCGGGCTCACTCCCATGCAAATCGTCGAAGAGCTCGATCGCTACATCGTCGGTCAGGCGGATGCGAAGAAAGCCGTCGCAATCGCACTGCGAAACCGGTGGCGCCGGCAGCAGGCCCCTGAGGCGATTCGGGAGGAGATCTCACCGAACAATATCATCCTCGTTGGACCTACCGGGGTCGGCAAAACCGAGATCGCGCGCCGTCTCGCTCGGCTCGCCGGGGCGCCGTTCGTGAAGGTCGAGGCGTCGAAGTTCACGGAGGTCGGCTACGTTGGGCGCGACGTCGAGTCGATGGTCCGCGACCTCGTCGAAAGTGCGATCAACATGGTGCGTGCCGAGCGCGAGACAGAAGTCCAGGAGATCGCGAAACAAAAAGTCGAAGAGAGGTTGCTGGATCTGCTCCTTCCAGTGCCTCCGGACATCAAACAGTCCGCACCAACTCCATCGGCGGCGGCAGGAGGCGCGCACCTGTTCGTGGTGTCCCCCGGTGGCTCGGTCTCCACCGAGAGCGACGCATCCGAGGTGCGGTACAAGCGCACTCGCGAAAAGCTCAGACAGCTGTTGCTGGACGGCCAGATGGACGAGCGCGAGATCGAGCTGGAAGTGACGCAGCAGCAGCCAGTCATGTTCGATATGATGGTGCCGCAGGGAGCGTCGGAAGGGATGGACAACATCTCCGAAATGCTTCAGGACATGCTCCCCAAGCGCAAAAAGAAAAGAACCGTCAAGGTTCCCGAGGCGCGACGCATCCTGCTCGGCGAAGAGCTGGAAAAACTGATCAACAAGGAGGACGTGACGGCAGACGCGCTCGAACGAGCGCAAACGGTGGGGATCATTTTTCTCGACGAGATCGACAAGATCGCCGGACAGCGCGGGCCAAACTCGGGCGGCCCGGACATCTCACGCGAGGGCGTGCAGCGAGACCTTCTCCCGATCGTCGAAGGATCCAACGTGCAGACAAAGCACGGAATGGTTAAGACGGATCACGTTCTTTTTGTGGCCGCGGGTGCCTTCCACGTCGCGAAGCCGAGTGACCTCATTCCCGAGCTTCAGGGAAGATTTCCGATTCGTGTGGAGCTCCAGTCGCTGACCGAGGCAGATTTCGTGCGAATCATGACCGAGCCCGAGAACGCGCTGACCAAACAGTACTCCGCGCTCGTCGAGGCGGAGGGAGCGAAGCTCGAGTTCACTGCGGACGGAGTGGCCGAGATTGCGAAGATCGCCGCGCACGTGAACGATAGAATGGAAAATATCGGCGCGCGACGACTGCACACCGTGATGACGACCTTGCTCGAAGATGCGCTGTTCGGACTTCCGGAAAGCGGCGCGAAGACACTTCGCGTCGATCAGGCGCTAGTGCGGAGCCGGCTAAAGACTATCGCCGACGACGAAGATTTGAGACGCTACATCCTGTAGGACGGGCCGGCGCACTCGAGCGCGATGATCGGCATGTGATGTGACGCCCCGGATGAGCAAATAACAATGGACCAGATGGTGCCCGAACGACTCTTCATCGGCGTCCCGCTCACTGAAGATGCCCGTCGCGCGATCGCGGCGTCACTTCCACAAACCCTTCCAGGGAAGCCGGTGCCGCCTGGGAACTGGCACTTTACGCTGCGCTTCCTCGGCGCGACTTCCGCCGAAACCCGCGGTCAGATAGTGACTCGTCTTCAAGTTGCCAGGTGTGGCGCGGCGTTCACCGTCCGGTTCGGCCAGCTCGGAGCGTTTCCTAACCCGCGTCGCGCGCGTATTCTCTGGTTGGGAATCGAGGAGGGATCGGAACGCTTGACACAGCTTGCCGCGCTTGCGGAAGGTGCCGCGCGCAGCGTCGGGTTCGCGGCGGAGGACAGGCCATTCAGCCCGCACCTCACTCTTAGCCGGATAAATCCTCCGCAATCGATAAACGATATTCTGAGCGGCAGCCCGCGATTACTGGTCGAGATGCCCGTGCACGCGATCGTTCTCTATCGAAGTCGCCTTGGTGGTGGACCTGCTCGGTACGAGGAAGTCGAGCGCTTCGAGCTCAACCAGCCCGCCTAGTTCGGGACTTCGACCAGAGCATCCAGTATGCGGCGAGATTGAGGAGCAGGACGAGGCTGCCAAGCCCGACCTGCATCGGCCGCGTCAGACCAGCCGGATAGAGCAACGGCTGGATGTAGTGTTGAATGAACCCACCGACATATCCCTCCTCACCGCCGCGGACGCGGAGCGAATTCTCGAGCGGCGTGAGCGGACAGATCCAGCCGGTGTACTCGATCAGGATTCCCCAGACTGCAGCCGGAACGTGCAGCCACGCGACCCAGGGCCAGCGCACTACGAGGAGACCGCCCAGAACCACAAAGAGGACGAAAGCGAGGTGGATGACCAGTATGAGGTCAGCCAGCCCCCGGTAAATCACACGTAAGCCGCGGCGGAGTCGGGGGTCGTTGCCGGCGGACCTGCCGGAGCATCGAATTTCATCCGCTCAACGAGTGTATCGAAGCCGGGCTCGCCTCGCAACGAATCGACGACGGGATGCACACGCAGGTACGCTGCCCAACCGCGCCGCTCGTCGATCGCGCGATTGGTCCAGTCGATCGCTTTTTGCTTGTCGCCGATCGCCATGTACGCCATCGCGAGCTCGACGGGAGACACGTATTCGGTCTTCAATTCTTCACCGAGTTGCACCACGAGCTTGTTCGCATAGGAGGCATCACCGGCCGCGGCCAACGAGTATCCAAGAGTCACCTTGGTGTACCGGCCACATTCAGGTGCCAGCGCCAGGGCTTCGCGCAGAACTCTTTCCGCGGCTGGGAACTGTTTCTGGAGCGTGAGAATCAGCCCCTGAATGCGATAGCTCTCCTCGGCCGTCGGATTCATCGCGATGGCTCGATCGAGATGGTAGTGGGCCTGCTCGTACTTGCGGGCGTACAGGTAGCAATAGCCGAGGCTCCGGCGGACGGAAACCGAGGACGGGTCATTCTCCTGAGCAGTGTGGGCTTCGAGCAGCGCCTCGTCGAATTTTCCCTGCGAGGCCAGCATGAATGCGTACCACTGGTGTGCCGGCGCGTAACGCGGATTGAGCTCGATCGCGCGGCGGAACTCTCGTGCCGCTTCCTCCCACGCCCAGTCGTAAACAAAGAGGCTCCACGCCAATGACGCGTGCGCTTCGGCCAGCGTGTCGTCCAGCTCGATCGCTTTTCGCGCGTAAACTTTCGCCTTCTGGTGACCCTCGTGAACCGGGACGTTGCGGTAGTCGATGTGCAGGGAGTACGAGTCGGCGAGGCCGGTGTAGGCGAGCGCGTAGGTTGGGTCGAGAGTGATCGCTTCCTCGAAATACTTGATGCCCTCAACCACTCCTTCCGATGTGCGCTTGTTCCACGCGTAGCGCCCGCGAAGATAGAGTCCGTACGCCTGCACGTTTTCGGTGTGCCGATTCGGCGCTGCCGGAGCGAGATCGGCGAATGAAGTGGAACGAAGGGTCGTAACAATCGTGCGGGCAATTTCGTCCTGGATCGCGAAGACGTCTACGAGCCGTCGGTCGTAGCGCTCCGACCACATCAGCCGCCCATCGTCTGTCGAGGTGAGCTGGACGGTGATGCGAAGATTGTCTCCCGAGCGACGCACCGTTCCTTCGAGCACTTCCGACGCTTCGAGTAGCGCGCCAATGGCTCGCACGTCCTGCGCTTTTCCCTTGAGCGCAAACACTGATGTTCGCGATGCGACGCGGAGACCTTCGACCTTCGCGAGGGCGTTGATCAACTCGTCCGTGATTCCGTCGCTCAGGTACTCGTTGTCGGGATCGGGGCTCGAGTTGACGAACGGCAGGACGGCGATCGTGCGCGTCGTCAGCGCGAATGGTCGATTGGGCTCCGACCTGGCGTAATCCAAAGCGTCACAGAACTCCACAACGCTGGCGTAACGCTGGGCGGGATCCTTCGCGAGTGCCTTCTCGAGAACTCGCTCGAAACCCGGTGGCGCGTCTGGGCGCAGCGCTCTCAATGGCCGCGGCCTTTCGGTAACCTGCTTTGCCATCGTCGCGCGCGCGGTCATTCCCTTGAGCGGCGGGTCTCCCGCGAGCATCTCGTAGAACACGCACGCCAATCCATACACGTCCCCCGGAACGCCGATGTCGGTCTCGCCCGATGCCTGCTCGGGACTCATGTACTCAGGCGTGCCGAGCGCCAGGCCGCCGAGAGTGAGCGACTCCTCGGGGTTTCTCGCCCGCACGTGGGCAATGCCGAAATCTGCGAGTAGCGCGTGGTCGTCGGCGAAGAGGATGTTTTCGGGTTTGACGTCGCGGTGCACGAATCCATTGCGGTGAGCATAGTCCAGAGCCGCGCTGACTTCGTGGACGATTCGCAGCGCGTCGTCGATAGGAAGTTTTTGCTCACGATTGAGTCTGTCCCGCAACGAGCCGCCGGCTACGTAGGGGGATACGTAGTAAAGGGACCCCTCGGACTCGCCGGAGTCGATCAGCGGCACGATGTGCGGATGCGAGAGCCGCGCGGCGATACCGATCTCGCGCAGGAATCTCTCCGCTCCCACC